>CAYHRW010000010.1:0-21848 GCA_964359105.1 uncultured bacterium | reverse complement strand
GCCCCGGCCGCGTACGCCGCAGCACCGCCGCGCTAACCCGCGACCCCGCAGGCCGGTCGCCTCCCGCGCGCGGGGGGCCGCGCCACGGCCCGCCGCGCGGCCCCCGCAGGCACCCTCCTTGCAGAACGCCCTGCGCTCCCGGGCGCTCGGCGCGATGGCGCCACGCTCGCGGGCCCGAGGACCCCTCCTCGAAGCACAGCTCGACCGAGGAACCGCCATGCCCTGCTGTCGATCCCTGAAACGCCGCGCCGTGATGCTCTCCTGCGCGGCGCTCGCCGCGTTCGTTCCCGCCGCGCTCGCCGCCCCGTCCGCGGGCGACTCGACCCTGGGCGATCCGCTGCGCGACCAGCTGCCCGGCCGCGAGTCCATCGCCAGCCTGCGGCACGCGCTCGACACGCCCGACGCGCAGTCGCGCTGGCGCGGGCTGCCGCAGTTCGGCCGCGACCTGTTCCGCGGCGCCGACCAGCAGTTCGCGCCGATCGAGAACACCCCGGTGGGTCCCGACTACGTGCTCGGGCCGGGAGACAACCTCATGGTGTTCGTGTCGGGCCTCACCGACACCAGCTTCTCGCTCACCATCGACCGCGAGGGCAAGGTGTTCCTGCCGCGCTCCGGCGCGACGTTCCTGTGGGGCCTCCGCTTCGCCGACGGCGAGGTGCTCATCAAGGCGCGCATCGCCTCGGTGCTCAAGAACGCGCGCGTGCAGGTCTCGATGGGACGGGTGCGCGCGCTCGAGACCTTCGTGCTGGGCACGGTCGAGAAGCCCGGCAAGTACACGCTCACCGGCATGGCCACCGCGTTCCACGCGGTCTCGGCTGCGGGCGGCCCCTCGGCGCTCGGCAGCCTGCGCGACATCCGCGTGCTGCGCGGCGACCGCGTGGTGGCGCGGCTCGACCTGTACCGCTTCCTCACGGACGGCGACCGCAGCAACGACGTGCGGCTCGAGGCCGGCGACGTGGTGTTCGTCGGGCTCACGAAGAACCAGGTGGGGATCCAGGGCGCGGTCGTGCGTCCGGGCGTCTACGAGAGCGATGGACCGCTCAGCCTTCGCTCGCTCATGGAGCTGGCCGGCGGCGCCACGCCGTTCGCCGACCTCACGCGCATCCGCGTCGAGCGCGTAGACGCCAACGGTGGCTTCCGCCTTCAAGATCTGCCGCTCGATCACGGGCACGGCGTGGACCCGGACTCGCTGACGCTCTCGAACTACGACCTGGTCACGCTGCTGCCGCTGCGCGAGCGCGTGCAGAACGTGGTGACGCTCGATGGCTACGTGCGCCACCCGGGCGAGTACGAGCTGGCGCCGGGACTCACGCTCGCCCGGCTGGTGGCGCGCGAGCGGCTGCTCCCCGAGGCCGCGCTGGACCGCGCCGAGCTGCGGCGCGTGGACCCTGCGACCTTCGCGGTCGAAGTGCGGCCCTTCTCGGTGCGGCAGCTGTGGGCGGGGGAGGGCGACGTGGCGCTCCGGCCGATGGACGCGGTGACCATCTTCTCGGGCGCGCGCTTCCCGCGCAGCATCACGCTCGAGGGCGAAGTCTTGCACCCGGGCACCTACACCTTCGCGGCCGGCGAGCGGCTCTCGGACATCCTGAAGCGCGCGGGCGGCCTGACCCCGCAGGGCTGGCTGGCCGGCGCCGCGTTCGTGCGCCTCAGCACCCGCCGGCAGGAGGACCGCGTGCTGCGCGACTTCGTCAAGCGCCAGCGCATCGCGCTCGCCGAGCAGCAGGCGCAGGTGGCGCAGGCCGGCGACAGCGCCTCGGCGACCGCCCTCATCCGCGCCCAGGCCGACCTGGTGGCGGCGCTCCAGGAGCGCAGCGATCCGGGCCGCATCGTGCTCGACCTGGACGAGCAGGGCCGCTGGATGAACACGGCGCGCGATCCCGTGCTAGAGGACGGCGACCGCTTCAAGGTGCCGGTCAAGCCTGCGACCGTGACCGTGGTCGGCAGCGTCATGAACCCGGGCACGCTCATGGCCGTGCCGGGCAAGGGCGTCGGCGACTACCTGCGCATGGCGGGCGGGCCGGCGCGCGAGGCCGACGTGGGGCGCAGCTACGTGCTGCGGGCGAACGGCGAGGCGCTGCCGCGCCGCGCGCGCCTGCGCGTCGAGCCCGGCGACGCCATCGTGGTTCCGCCACGCCCGGTGTCCGCGGGGGGCCTCGGCCGCAACCTCACCGGCGGCGCGCGCTTCCTCATGGAGTTCTCGGCGGCCGCGGCGCTGGTCTTCGCGGCGGCGCGGCGGTGAGCGCCGGCACGGGCCCGGGCCCGCTCCGCCTCGACGCGCGCGCGCTGGCGCGCGCGGCGTGGCGGAGCCGTGCGGCGCTCGTCAGGTTCCACGCGGCGGTGGCCGCGCTGGCGATCGTCGTGGCGCTGCTGCTGCCGCGGTGGTACAGCGCGAGCGTGACGCTCGTGCCCGCGCCCAAGGATGGGCTGACGCTGGATCTGGCGGGCACGGGTGTCGCGCTGGGAGGCGCCTCGCTGAGCCTGGGCGCGGGCCCCACGCCGCAGGACCAGCTCAAGATGGTGGTCGCGAGCCGCGCGGTCGCCGACTCGCTCATCGCTCGCTTCGGCCTGGTGAAGCGCTGGCGCCTCGAGCGTCGC
The DNA here is from genome assembly GCA_964359105.1 of uncultured bacterium. Lineage (GTDB taxonomy): Bacteria > Eisenbacteria > RBG-16-71-46 > RBG-16-71-46 > RBG-16-71-46 > JACRPT01. The sequence goes on along the minus strand of CAYHRW010000010.1, from coordinate 19,253 downwards.
GAGCAGGCGCGCGAGAAGCTTGCCGGGCACACCACCATCACCACGCCCCGGGAGGGGCAGGTGGTGGTGGAGGTGGAGGACCGGAGCCCGGCCTTCGCGCGCGACCTGGCCGCCGCCTACGCCGCCACCTCGGGGAGCGAGACGGTGCGGCTCAAGACCAGCCTCGCCGCCCAGCGCCGCGTCTACCTCGAGGCGCGGCTGCGCGAGCTGGACCGCGAGATCGAGCTGGCCGGCGCGCGGGTGCGCCGCTTCGAGGAGGGGCACGGCGCCTACGCGCTGCCCGAGCAGGCGCGGGAGACCATGGACGCGGCGGGCCAGCTCCAGGCCCAGGTCGCGCTGCTCGAGACCGAGCTGGCGGGCGCGCGGCGCTACTTCACCGAGCAGGCGCCCGAGGTCCAGACCCTGCGCGACCGCATCGGCGAGCTCCACCATCAGATCCAGAAGCTGGCGCTCCAGGGCGGCACGTTCCTCGTCAAGGGGACGGCGCTGCCGGCGATGAAGCAGCAGTACGTGGCGCTCACGCGCGAGCAGCTGAGCCTCACCGAGGTCTCGGCGCTGCTGCGCAAGTTCTACGAGCAGGCGCGGGTCGAGGAGGCCAACCCGGTCCCGACCTTCTCGATCCTCGACGCCCCCGAGCTGCCCGAGAGGCACGCGCGGCCCCGTCGCGGCCTGACCGTGCTGGTGGCGATGATGCTGGCGGCGGCGGGCTCGGCGGCGTGGCTGGCGTGGCGCGATGCGCGTCCCGCGGTCGTGGCGGCGGGCCTCGGCGCGGGCGCGGCGGAGCCCGAAGAAGAGGAGCGGGCGGCATGATCACGCGCTGGCGCTCACTGATGCGTCCCGACGACGCGCACCATCCGGCCTCGCCGCGGCTCTCCGAGGCCTTCAGCGGCTGGATCCTCGGCACGCTGTGGGCGTTCGGCTGCCTGTGGCTCGGCGGGCTCGGCACCTGGGCGCTGGTGCCGGGCCTCTTGCTCGGCGGCCTGATGGCGCTGTGGGGCTGGCGGCACCTCGAGTGGCTCTTCTGGCTGCCCCCGGTGGTGGTGGTGGCGATGCTGCTCCAGCCGCTCTCGCCGCTCCCGCTGCACGGCCGCTCCGGGCCGGTGCTCTACGTGGACATGCTCATGGCGGGCGTGGCGGCCGTGGCGGTGGCGCGCGCGGTGGCGTTCCGCCGCCGCCTGCTGCCGCGCACTCCGCTCGATCGGCTGCTGGCCGCGATCCTGGTGGTGGGCGTGCTCAACCTGGTCGGCGGCCCGCGGCACGGCCAGTCGCTGCAGATGCTCAAGGAGTGCGCCGTGGCGATCGCGGTCTACTACGCCACCGTCACCGTGGCCTCGCGCCCGGGCGGCGCGCGCTGGGTGTGGCCGGCCTTCCCGCTGGCGGCGGGGCTGGTGGGGCTGCACGCGCTGTGGGCCGCGTCCCTGGGGCCCGGCCGGCTCGACGAGCAGGCGCGCGCCGCCGACGGCGCGTGGGGCGCCCCCTACGGGCTGTTCAACGCCATGCTGTGCGCGCTCCCGGTCACCGTCGGTCTCGCCCTCAATGCCGGCCGCCGCTGGGCGCGCCGGGCGTGGGTCGTGGCCGCGCTGGCGGGCGCGGCGGGCATCGCGACTCACGTGGCCGCGCGCGCGGTGTTCCTGCAACCGCGCGGCTGGGAACGGCTCGCCGATCCACTTCAGTTCAGCGCTCTGGCGCTGGCCTGGGTGGCGCTTGTGATGCTGGGCGGCATGGCGTGGCGCTTCGGCCGCCGGCACGCGCAGGAGCGGCCGCGCTGGGTCGCGCTGGCGATCGCCTTCTCGCTGATGCCGGTGATGCAGCTCGGCACCGACGTGCTCTCGAGCCCCACCGCGCAGCTGCTGCTCGCCATCGGCGGCGGGCTCACGGTCGGCGCCTGGCGCTCGGCGCGGGCGGCCGTGGAGCCGGCCGAGGAGGCCGCGGACGCCGCCGTCGCCGAGACCCTGAGGAAGGCCGCGTGACACCCGGGCTCTCGGTGGTGATCGTCAGCTACCGCTCGCGCGGGCCGCTCGCGCGCTGCCTCGAGTCGCTGGCCGCATGCCGCACCGCGCTGCCGCTCCAGGTCGTCGTGGTGGACAACGCCTCGGGTGACGGCACGCTGGAGTGGCTGGCGCAGGGGTGGCCGTGGGTGGAGGTGGTCGCGAACGCGGAGAACCTGGGCTTCACGCGCGGCGTGAACCAGGGTTTCGCGCGCGCGCGCGCGGACCGCATCCTGATGCTCAACCCCGACTGCGAGGTGAACGCGGCGGCGCTCGTGCGCCTCATGGCGGCGCTGGACGCCGACCCCGGTCTCGCCGGCGTGGCGCCCGCGCTGCTCGACAGCGACGGTCTGGTGGCCCGCTCGTGCGGGCGCTTCCCCGGCCTGTGGACCCTGCTGTGCGACCACCTGGGGCTGGCGCAGCGCTTCCCCGGTTCGCCGCTGTTCGGCCGCTACAAGTACGGCGGGCGCGTGATGGAGTCGCTCGTCCGCGTCGCCTGGGCCTCGGGCGCGGCGCTGCTGGTGGCGCGCGCGGCGTGGGAGCGTCTGGGCGGCCTCGACGAGCGGATCTTCATGTACATGGAGGAGGTGGACTGGTGCCGCCGCGCGGCCGCGGCCGGCTACGGCGTGCGCTTCGTGCCGGAGGCCAGGATCCTCCACGTCGGCCGGCAGTCCGCGCGCCACGCGCCGGGCGCGAGCTATCTCCACAACCTGCGCTCGCGCGTGTACTACTTCCGCAAGCACCACGGCCCGGTCGCGGCGCTCGCCGTCAAGGGCGTTCTGTGCGCGAGCCTGGCGCTCAAGTGGTGCCTGACCGCCACGCGGCGCGCGACGCGCCCGGGCGCGACCATCTACCGGGCCGGATTCGAGGCGGTGTGGAGCGCGTCGTGGCGCTGATCCTCCCGCCGCGGACCGGCGCTGCCCTCGCGTTCCTCGCGGCGCTCGTGCTGTGCCCTGCTGCCATGCCGCTCGCCGCGGCGCCGGTGCGCGCCGCCTACTTCTACGACTACATGGGCGCGGACCACCTCGACTCGCTCGCCGCGGCCGGCTTCGATCGTGCGGTGATCCACTGGATCACCGACTCGCTCGGCACCCGCGGCGCGCTCAAGCTGAGCGCCTTCCTCGACCGCGGGCGGCGCGCCGGGATCGTGGTGACGCCCCAGTGGGCGCTCCAGGCGCGCGCGCGGCTCGCCGCGCTGCCCACCGCGCGGCGCTACACCTGGGGGAGCGGCACGGTCGAGAACGACGTGGGCTGCCCGCTCGACTCGCTGTTCTGGCGCAGCGCCCTGCTCGACCGCGCGAACGAGATCCTGGCCGCGGCGCCGGCGGTCACGCGGCTCGCCGTAGACCTCGAGATCTACTTCGGCGGCCGCCACCACTACGACGCCGGTCCCTGCCGCTGCCCGCAGTGCCTGCGCGAGTACCTGGGCGGGGCCGCGCTCGGCGGCCGCGACCCGCGGCGGCTCGCCGGGCTGATGGGCTGGGAGCGATCGCGGCTCACGCGTCTGCTCACCGCGCTGCTCTCCGAGTTCGCGGCGGCGCACCCGGGGGTCGAGCTGGGCGTGTTCGACCTCGACTACGACTCGTTCGTCCACCGCGCCCTGGCGCGCGCCCTGGCGCGCGCGCACGTGCCCACGGCGGACTACACCGAGCGCACCTATGGCACGGCGGGCGGCGGAGCGCCCGCGGCGCGCGCGGTGCTCGACGCGCTCGGGCTCGAGGGCGCGCCGCTCATCGGCGGGCTGTGGCTCAAGCGCTTCGCGCCGAAGGACGTGCCCGCCGCGCTGCGGTCGCTGCTCGATCGCGCCGACGGGTACTTCGTGTTCACGACGTACAGCCTGTGGCTCGACCCGTCGAAGCTGAAGGGACCCTACACGCTGCTGGGCGACCCGGCCGCCTACTGGGCCGCGTTCCGGCAGGCCAACCGGATCCCATGAACCCGACCACGACCTCCGCGCCCCCGCCGGGCACCAAGGCGGCCGAGCGCCGTCGCGGCAGCCAGCCGCCGGTGCGCATGCTCCACGTCATCACCCGCATGATCCGCGGCGGGGCCGACGAGAACACGCTCTACACGGTGCGCGGGCTCGACAAGACGCGCTACGCGGTGGACCTGGTGGTGGGCGAGGGTTCGGAGCTCGATTGCTTCGGGCCGCTCGGCGACGTGGGCGTCTACGTGCTGCCCGAGCTGGTGAGGGACCCGAATCCCTGGAAGGACCTGGTGGCGCTCGTCAAGCTCGCGCACCTGATCCGCCGCGGGCACTACCAGATCGTGCACACGCACACCGCGAAGGCCGGCTTCCTCGGCCGGCTCGCCGCGGCGCTGGCCGGCTCGCCCATCATCGTGCACACCGTGCACGGCGTGACCTTCCACGACCAGATCCCCGCGCTCCAGCGCTGGTTCTACCTGCTGCTCGAGCGCGTCGCGGCACGGTTCACCCACCAGTTCATCGCGGTGGGGGAGGACGTGAAGGACATCTACGTGCGCTCGGGCGTGGGTTCGGCCCAGGCCTACGAGACCATCTACTCCGGCATGTCGCTGGACGAGTACCTGGAGGCCGGGCGGATGGGCGAGGAGCAGCGTGCCGCGGTGCGCGCGAGCCTCGGGCTCCAGCCGCACCACCAGGTGGTGGCGATGGCGGCGCGGCTCGAGCCGCGCAAGGGACACATCTACCTGCTCCATGCCGTGCAGCGGCTCATGCCCTCGCACCCCGACCTGCGCGTGCTGCTGCTCGGCGATGGCGCGCTCAGGCCGCAGCTCGAGTGGCAGTGCGAGGCGCTCGGGATCGCCCACATGGTGCGATTCCTCGGCCACCGCACCGACCTGGCGCAGGTGCTGGCCGCGTGCGACGTGTCGGTCCTCACCTCGCTGTGGGAGGGGCTGCCGCGCGTGCTGGTGCAGTCGGCGGCCACCGGCCGGCCCATCCTCACCTTCGACGTCGAGGGCGCCTGGGAGGTGGTGCGCGACGGGCGCAACGGCTTCATCGTGCCGTCGCGCGACGTGGACGCCTTCACCGCCCGGCTCGCCACCCTGCTCGAGGACCGCGCCGGCGCCCGCGCGCTGGGCGAGGCCGGGCGGGAGCAGGTCAGCAGCCAGTGGACCGTGGAAACCATGCTGGAGCGGCTGGACCGCATGTACCAGAGACTGACCTCAAGAACCGCGGCATGACGGCCGATAAGGCTGGCAACCGGCCTCCCAGGCCCCTGGCCCGGCTACCTCTCGATATCGCAGCCTGCGGATAACGCCGCGCTCACGGCGCGGCACGAGGTCGTATCACATGGACGTGCGATTCGTCTGGCTGGTCCTCGCGCTCATCGCGTTCGTCTCGACGCTGAGCGTCACGGAGGCCGTGCGGGTCGCCGCGATGCACTTGCGCGCGGTGGACCACCCCGGCGGCCGTCGCATACACCGCTCTCCGACCGCCCGCCTCGGCGGGCTCGGCATCTTCTGGGGCTTCGGCGTGGCGCTCGCCGCCGCCACCTACGGCGACGGCATCTGGCGTCTGCCCATCCATCCCCAGGGCATGGGCCTGGTGGGCCTGCTCGCCGGCTGCGGCGTGCTGCTCATCACCGGCCTGCTCGACGACGTGCGCGGCATGCGCGCCACCGCGAAGCTGGCGCTCCAGATCGGCGCCGCGCTGTGCCTCTACCACTTCGGCTGGCGGGTCGAGCGTCTCGGCATCCCCGGCGTCGGCAGCTGGGAGGTCGGGCAGCTGAGCCTCGCGCTCACCGTGGGCTGGGTGGTGTGCGTCACCAACGCGCTCAACCTGATCGACGGCCTCGACGGCCTGGCGGGCGGACTGGCGCTGGTGGCCGCGCTGGCGGCCTCGTGGCTGCTGGCGGGAAGCGGCACCCCCTCCTTCCTCGCCGCCGGCGCGCTGGCCGGCGCGCTGGCCGGGTTCCTGTGGTTCAACCTGAACCCGGCGCTCATCTTCATGGGTGACACCGGCAGCCTGTTCGTCGGCTTCGTGCTCGCCGCGCTCACCATGCGCGCCGGGCAGCTGGTCTCGGCCGAGGCGTTCCCGCTGGTGCCGGTGCTGCTGCTCGCCGTGCCGCTGGCCGACACCGCCGACGCGATCCGCCGCCGCACCCTGGCCGCCGCCGCCGTAGCGCGCTCGCCGCTCCACTTCCTGCGCGAGGCGAAGCGCCGCATCCTCGCGCCGGACGGGAAGCACGTGCACCACCGCCTGCTCCGGCGCGGCTTCAGCACGCGGCGCGCGGTGGCGCTGCTGTGGGGGGCGGGAGCCAGCTTCGCCGTGGCGGCCGCGCTGGTGCTGCGCACCCCGGTGCTGGGTCTGGCGCTGGCCGCCGCGCTGGCGGCGCTCGCCTGGGCCGGACTCGCGGCGCTCGAGCCGCGCGCCGCGACGCCTCTCGCTCCGCCTGTCGCGCAGGGGCCGCGGGTCCTCGCCCTGCCCGCGCTTCCGGGCGCCGCGGTCGGCGAGCCGGCCGAAGTCACCAGCCAGGCGGCCTGAAACCGGCCGGCCGGCCGGCGCGCGGCCAGGCCGTGGTCGGTCGCGCGGGATCGCCTGCCGAGCCGCTCGCCCGGCCGCGGCCGCATCCGCAATCCGCACACCGGCCTCGCTGCGCCCGCTGGGCCCGCCGTCCCTGCGCCCGGCTGGAACAGGGCTTGCAATTCACCGGTGGCCCCGGACCGGCTCGCGCCGGTCCCGCACCGGCCCGGGCTGCTCGGGACCCGCGGCAGCGGGATGACGAGCAGCCCGGGCCGCACCGGAACCGCCATGGCGCAGAGACGCAGCACCCCACGGGTCCTCATCCTCGTCAATGATCTCGCCCTGGGCGGCGCTCAGCGCGTGGTCCAGGCGCAGGCGGCCGCGCTCGACCGCGCCCGTTTCATCGCCCACGTGGCGAGCCTCGAGCTGCTGCCGGGCGGCCCGCTGGCGCGCGAGCTGGAGCGCGCGGGTGTCCCCGTGCACCGGCTGCGCCGCCGCGGCGAGCCGCGGCTGATGGCGCTGCCGCGGCTGCTCTCGCTGCTGCGCTTCCTCAGGCCCGAGCTGGTCCACACGCACCTGGCTGCGGCCGGCGTGGTGGGGCGGGTGGCGGCGCGCCGCGCCGCAGTCCCGCGCGTGGCCTCGACGCTCCACAACCTAAGCGACTGGGAGCAGAAGCGCGCGCATCCGCTGCGGCTCATGGACCGGCGCACGCTGCCGCTCGCCGACGGGATCGTGGCGGTGAGCGACGCGGTGCGCGGCGCCTTCGCGCGCGCCTGCCCGCGGCTCGCCGCGCGCGCCGTCACGGTGCGCAACGGCGTGGACGTCGCGGCCTTCGCCTGCGGCGAGGGCGACCGCCGCGCGGCGCGCGCCACGCTCGGCTTCGGCGCGGGCGAGCTGGTGGTCGCCGCGGTGGCGCGGCTCGAGTCGCGCAAGGGGCTCGACATCCTGGTGGAGGCGGCGGCGATCGCCGTTGCCGCGGGCGTGCCGCTGCGGCTGCTCGTGGTGGGCGAGGGGCCCGAGCGCGGGCGCCTCCAGCGGCTCGCGCACGCGCGCGGGCTCACCGGCCGCGTCCACTGGGCCGGGGGGCAGGACGACGTGCGCCCGCACCTCGCGGCCGCCGACCTGTTCGCCGCGCCCTCGCGCACCGAGGGGCTCGGCGTCTCCGTCATCGAGGCGCTCGCGGCGGGGGTGCCGGCGCTGGCTTCGCGCGTGGGCGGACTGCCCGAGCTGCTGGAGGGTGCGCCGTGCGGCCGGGTGCTCCCCGCCGGCGAGCCGGTGGCGTGGGCCGTGACCATCGCGGAGCTGGCGGCCGACCGCGCCGCGCTGCGCCGGATGGCGGCGGCCGCGCCGGCCCACGCCGCGCGCTTCTCGCTCGAGGCTTCGGCGCTGGCGCTGCAGGCGGTCTACGACCGCCTGCTGGGTGCCGCGTCGCCCGCGCTCGCGGAGGCCGCGTGACCGTGGTGCCGTTCGCCGCGCCGGCGCGCCCGCGTGCGGCGCGCGCCCTGGGCGTGGCGGTCGCGCTCGGGCTGCCGGTCGCGGCCGCCGCGCTCCTCACCGACCGGGTCGCCATCGCGCCGGTGATGGCCGCGGCATGCGGCGCGGCGCTGCTGGGTGCGGGGATGGTGTGGACCGCGCGGCGCCACGGCCTGCTCGGGTTGTGGCTGGCGCTGCTCCTGCTCTCGATCCTGGCGGGCGAGATGTCCGCGCTGCCGCTCGGCGGACAGAGCGGGCGGCTGCTGTGGGCGGACGCCGTGCTCGCCGCGGGGCTCGTGGTGGCGCTGGTGCGTGGGCGCTTCGCGCTCGCGGTGCCGCGCGCGCCGTTCCTCGACGCGCTCGCGGCGCTCGCTGCGTGGGGCGCGCTCTCACTGCTGGTCGCGCACGACCCGCTCACCGGCATCGCCGAGCTCAAGGAGTGGGTGGTGGCGCTGGCGGTGGGCGCGGCCGCGCTCTCCTTCGCGCGCGACGACCGGCGCGCGCGGCTGCTGCTCGGCCTGGTCGTCGTGACCGGCGTGCTGGTGGCGCTGCACATGGCGTTCGTGGCGTTCACCGCGCGCACCGGGCCGGCGCTCACCGTGCTGCTCAAGCTGGTGGACCTGCCGTGGGGCCGTACCAACTACCTGGCCGGGCTGCTCATCCTGGCGCTGCCGGTCGCGCTCGGCCTGCTGGGGAGCAGTGGCCGCTGGACGGCGCGTGCGCTGTGGGCCACGGCGGCCGTGGCGATCGCCGCGGGCATCGTGCTCTCGGCCTCGAAGGGCGCGGTGGTCGCGCTGGTCGTCGGCCTCGGCATCGCGTTCGCCGGCGGTGGCCGCGCCGCGCGCGCCTCGGCGCTGGTGCTGCTCGCGCTCGCGGGCGTGGCGGTGGCGCTGTTCGCGGTCGGCCCGCTCCACCAGGTGGTGGCCTACCGGCTCCAGGCCAGCGCGCTCGACTACTCGATGGGCCAGCGCATGGACCTCTACCGGCTCGCCCTGGACCAGTTCGCGCGCCATCCGCTCACCGGCGTCGGGCTCAACAACTTCTCGGTGGTGTCGAACCGGCTGACCGGGGTGGACACCGTGCCGCACAACTTCGAGCTCGGCTTCCTCGCCGAGCTGGGCGCGCCCGGCCTGGCGCTTGCGGTCTGGCTCGGCGTCGCCCTGCTCGCGGCATCGTGGCGCGCGCGTGCCACGGCGAGTGATCCGCGCGCCCGCGCGCTCGCGGTAGGGTTGTGGGCGGCGTTCCTCGGCTGCGCGGTGCACAACCAGTTCGAGTCCACGCTCTACGGGCAGCAGTTCAAGATGCTGCTGGTCGCGACCGCCGCGGCGACGTGGCACTTCGCCCGTGCGGCGCACGCGTCCGGAGGGCGTTGCGTCCTCGGCGTGCACACGGAGGCGATGAGGCGGTTCGCCCGCAGGCGGCGTGACGGCGGGCGCAATGCGATGCCGGTTGCAGGACGCACGACGTGAGGTGATCCCGCGCAGCCGCGCGCCCGCGCGACGGATCCCCCGCGCATCCGCGCTTGCCTCGCGCGCGCGGCGAACGCTATAATGACGGCGCTCGCGATAGACCCGGGGACCACTCCGCCCCCGGGTTTCCATTAACTCAGCCCACGCATCCATAGCCCGAGCCCCTCCTGAAGTGCCGGGAGGGGAACGCCCAAGCAGGCCAACGGCGCAGCGCCTGGCTCGCCCCGCTCCGGTTCGCGGGTGCACCGGCACGAGTCCGCGGCCGCCTGAGTGCTTCTTCGCTGTCGCGCGTACGTCGCTGTGAGTGTCGCGGTGCTCGTCGCGGTCACGAGCATCGGCGTCTCCCGTCCGTCCATCGCCTTCGCTCCCGAGGCCGCCACGGCCGTCGCCGCGCGGATCTCGAGCGCGCTGCCCCCTGCCGCGCGCTGGGAATCCGCGTGGGACGCCACCGCCGCCGCCGCGGTCGAAGCGCGCCTGGCCCGCGAGGCCGACGACCCCGAGGGCTTCGCGCCGCTCCACCGCACGGTGGCGGACGCCGTGACGACGGCGGCCGGCGCCACGGCGCCCGAGGCCCTTGCGGTCACGGGGCTCGCGCCCGTTCAGCTCGCCGCCGCGGCGACCGCCCTGCGGGAGGCGTTCGCCGCGCACGATCCGGCCCGGGCGGCCGGGGCGATGGCGTGGCTCGCGGTCGCGGCGGCCGATCTGGCGGACCCGTTCCAGACCACGTCGCCGGATCGCGACGAGGTCGCGGGCGCGCGCGCCCGCTTCAGCGACCTGCTCTCGGAGGCGGACCTCACCGGGCTCGAAGTGGTGGCGGCCGTCGCAGTGGGGGATCCCGCTGCCACTGCTCTTTCGTTCGCTTCCGAGAGCGCGTCGCGCCGCGCCGCGGTGGAGCTGGCGGTGTCGGGCGGCGATGGCGCGGCGCTGATCGCGCTGCGCCGCGAGCGGCTCCAGGCGGCGCTCGCCGTCTCCCGTGCGCTCGCGCTGCAGGCGTGGCGGCAGGCGGGCGCCCCGGCGCTGGTGGCGCCGCCCGCGGCCGGCGCGCTGCGTGCGTGGCCGAACCCGGTGCGCGACCAGGCGACGCTCTCGTTCGAGCTGCCCGCGCGCGGCGAAGTCACGTTCGAGCTGTTCGATCTCCAGGGCCGGCGTGTGTGGTCGCGCGGGCTCGGGGTGCTGGAGGCCGGACCCCGGTCGGCCGCGCTCGCCGCCGGCGAGCTGCGCGCCGTCGCCCCCGGCCTCTACCTCGCCCGCGTGACCACCGCCGGCTACCGGGCTGTGGGGCGGCTGACCCGCATCGCGCCCTAGCCACCCTCCCGCGGTTTCGCCGTTCCCGCGGCCGGCCGGCGGCCTTATGATTCCCGTGGCTGGAGGAGTTCAACGTCTCCCCGGGGAGGTCGCCATGCGCCGCACACCTTCGCTTCTCGCCGCCCTCCTGCCGCTTGCTCTCGTCGCTGCCCTCGCCCCGTCTTCCGGCCGCGCGAACGCCCTCGGCCGCGACCTCGACCCCGTAGTCGTGCGGGGCGACTCGCTCCCGGGTCTCGTCGGCGTGGCCCCCGACCGCATCGTGGCGTTCCGCTGGGACGGCGCCTGGCTGCACGTGCCGGTGCAGGTGGACGAGCGCGCGGTCGTGGACTTCGGTGCGGTCTACGATTCGCTGCCCACGGGCTACACGGTGCTCACCTACACCGACACCTCCACCTTCACGGGTGCCGATCCCGATCCAGCCTTCGACGCCAACGACGAGGTCGCCTTGCGCGCGGCCGACGCCGGCGATGCGCGCGCCACCGCGGCCGAGCCCCCGGGCACGCTGCCCGGGAGCGGGGTGGAGCTCACGGTCACGAACCCGCTGAGCGCCGCCGCCGCGTACCTCTACCTCTTCGCCAGCGATGGCAGCCTCGACCCCACAGCCGGTGTGCCGGACATCGCCTATGCGCTCGTGCTGGTCTCGGGGCCCTACAAGACCACCTACAACGTGAACAGCGGTCCCAATCCTGAGAACACTCCCGGGTCGCCACCGCCGCCTACTCCATGCGCTTCTCCGACCGCTGGAAGCGCGACGAGACGACGATCACCGCGGGCGGGGCGACCGGCGTGGACATCCTCGACCGCCACAAGAGCCTCTACGGACCCGGCAACTGCGCGCGCTCCGAGGACACGTTCTCGGCGGGCGAGGGTGCCTTCCTCGTGAACCGCACCGGTCCGGTGCGGGCACTGCGCGGCTACTGCGGCGCCAACAGCGGCCCCACGACCTACCGCGTGCACGCCTTCTACGCGGCGCGCGAGCACGTCCTCACTGTGCTCCGCGTGCACCCGATCCCGGGCATCATGGACTACTTCGACTACTCGCCGCTGGCGAGCGGGATGACCTACCGCAACTCGCTGAACCCGGCGGGGGTCCCGATCGACGGGATCCCGGACACCGTCGCGGCGGGGGTGCCGCAGTGGGAGATGGTGAGCGGACCGCAGGGCACCATGGTGATCACGCCGCTGCTGGAGACGGACATCCCGGGGCTCGCGCCCACGAGCTACTACTCGGACGACAGCACGCCCCCCACCACCCAGTGCACGGGAGACGCCTACGAGTACGGAGCGAGCGGGCTATGGATCCAGCAGGGGATCCCGAATACCGACCCGGCGCTCGAAGGCCAGTCCGGCATGCTCTACTACCTGCAGGGCACCCGCCGCATCGCCTACGAGACTCCGGGCCAGAACGCGGCGTTCGCGCAGGCTCGTGCCGACGAGGCCCTCAACCCGCTCGTGGCCAGCGGCCGGCCCTACGACCCGACAGTGGCCGTGGCCCGGGACGGACCGGCCCCGGTGAGGCTCGCGGTGGTCCCGAACCCCGTCCGGGGCGCGCTCGGCGTGCGCCTCGCCCTGGCGCGGGACGCGGAGGTCGCGCTGCGTGTGTTCGACCCCGCCGGCCGAGCCGTGGCCACACTGCTCCACCGGCGCCTTGCGGCGGGGGTGCACGAGGTGTCGTGGGACGCCTCGGGCCTCGCGCCCGGGCTCTACCTCGTGAGGCCCACGGTCGACGGCCGCGATCTCGCCGCCGCGCGGTTCGTGCACGTCGAGTAGCCGCGGGGCCGATCCCGGAGGCGAGCATGGAAGCACCTCCCGCACGCGCCGCCAGCGCGCCGTTCACCAACTACCGGCTCTATCGTGCGCGCCACGTGCCGCGCACCTACCTGGTGGTCTCGACCTTCTTCGACCGCGACGGCCGCCGCGAGGAGCCGGACCCCGGGGCGTTCGAGGAGCGCTTCGCGATTGAGAGCCTGCTCGAGGACCTGCGGGCCGCCCAGAGCGTCCAGCGGCGCGATGGCACGTCGGCGCGGCGCCGCGCGCCGGTGACGCTGCGCACCCACGGCTACAACACCCGGCTCGGCGACTTCGCGCGCGATCTGCTCGGCGAGGCCGGCGGCGCGCCGGAGGAGAGCTTCCGCTCCGGCGGCCGCGTGCTCATCGGCTTTCGCTGGCCGAGCGAGGGCCTGTTCAGCGGGCGCTCCGTGCGCGACACGCTGTGGGCGGTGGCGCTCACCGCCGCCGTCGGGCTGGCGATGCTGCTGGTCCCGCTGCTGGCGCTGGTGCCGGCGCCGTGGTCGCACGCGCCGCTGCTGCCGCTCGCCGCGGGCGCGCCGCTCGCGACGATCGTCAACGCGCTGCTCTGGCCGTGGCTCACACCGCTGGCGGCCGCGCTGCTGCTGGGCGCGGGGCTGCTGCTGGTGGCGCTCCGGCTCTCGACCTACGCGCGCGACCGCTACCGCGCCATCCACTACGGCGTGCCCGACCTGGGCGAGTTCATGAGCGACCTCGAGACCGGCCTCGCGGTCATGGGCGTCCGTGTGGTCGTGGACATGGTGGGGCACAGCATGGGCTGCCTGCTGCTGGTGAACGCCGTGCGGGTGATGAGCGACTTCTTCCACCGCCCCGGCGCCATGCCGCGCACCCTCGGCCACCGCGGGGCGTTCCTGCTGCGCACGCTGGTGCTGTGCGCGCCCGACATCCCGGCGGCGCTGGCGAGCCCCGAGCGCAACAACTACTTCCTGTCGTCGCTCCGGCGCTTCGCCTCGGTCCACGTGCTCTCGAGCGACCGCGACGTCATCCTCAAGTGGGCGTCCACGCTCGCGAACTGGACCAGCGAGCCGCGCCACGACATGGCGGGGAGGCACCTGGGCAACGCGCTGCTGGTGCGCGACGGTAGCCTGCCGGCGCGGCTGCGCACGCCACGCCATGTCGGACCGTTCCTGCCGATGACCCGGCCCCAGCTCAGGAACTGGCCGGTGCTCGACCCGGGCGCGCCGGAGGTGCCGCACGCGCGCCTGGCGTGGGTGCACTTCCACGACTGCAGCGCCTGTCCGAGCCTGGGCGGCGGGACCGGCCGGCCGGTGGCGGTGAGCCTGACCCTGGTTGCGATCGCGGTGGCGCTCCACGCGTGGCTCACGCACCCGGGCACGCTGTGGCTCGTCGCATGGGGCGCCATCCTCCTCGGCGCGGGCTCGCTCGCGCGCTTCGTCTCGGGCTGGCGCGACCACTGGCGGTTGGGGCCGCTGATTGGCGCGCTCGCCGATGCGCCGTCGGTGGCCGGCTTCGGCAAGCGCATGAACCCGCACAGCGGCTACTTCGCCGCGGGCGACGAGCCGCGGCGGCTGATCGCGCGCCTGCTCGCGCGGCCGCTGCGCCCACCCGCGCCCGGGCAGAGCCCGGGTCTGGTGAAGACGAAGGGACGGATCAGGACGAGCGCGGTGGCGCTGCCGGTGTAGGGCGAGGAGGTTCGGGGCCGGCTCCGGGAGTTCCGAAGTCGGCCTCGTGCGTCGCGGCGCGTGGAGGGTCCCGGCCTACCGCTTCACCGGCACCACCGTCCGGTCGTCCAGCCCCAGCACGTTCACCAGGTCGCTTCCGGCCGGCACGATGAACTTGGTCTGCTGGGCCAGCACGTTGTTGAGCACGTCGAGCCGCTTGCTGACCTCGGCGCGCTCCTTGAAGAACGCCTCGGCCGCGTTCGAGACCATCTCGATAGCCCTGGCCTCCGCGGTGGCGCGGGTGATGCGCGCCTGCGCGTCGCCCTCGGCCTTGAGGATCTCGGACTGCCTCACGCCCTCGGCCTGGAGGATCTGCGCCTGCTTCACGCCCTCGGCCTCGAGGATGGCGGCACGCTTGTCGCGCTCGGCCTTCATCTGGCGCGACATGGCCTCGGTGATGTCGGCGGGCGGATCGATCTTCTGCACCTCGACGCGCGTCACCTTCACCCCCCAGGTGTTGGTGGCCTCGTCGAGCACGTTTCTGAGGTTCTGGTTGATGAGGTCGCGCGCGGTCAGCGTCTCGTCGAGCGACTTGTCGCCGATCAGGTTGCGGAGGTTGGTCTGCGCCAGCGTGGTGGCGGCGTAGGCGAAGTTCTGCACCTCGAAGGTGGCCTTCACCGGGTCGCTGATGCGGTAGTAGATCACCGCGTCGACCGTCACCGAGACGTTGTCCTTGGTGATGACCTTCTGCGGCTCCACGTTGATGACGCGCTCGCGCATGTCCACCTTGATCATGTCCTCGATCACCGGCACCAGGAACGTGAGCCCGGCGCCGGCGGTGGCCCGGTAGCGGCCGAGCCGCAGGACGAGGCCCTTCTCGAACTGCGCCACCACACGCGCCGAGCGGGCGAGCGAGATGAGCGCGATGAACAGGACGATGACGAGCAGGAAGAAGCCCAGTTGACCGGCCATGCCCCTTACCTCCGCACGAGCAGCGTGACGCCGTCCACGGCTTCCACCGTGACGAGCGTCCCCGCTTCGAAAGGTCCCGCTGCGCCCGGTGCCGGGCGCGCGCGCCACATCTCGTCCCGCAGCTTGACCTGGCCGGGGCGGTGCTCGGCCACGGGCTCGGTCACCATCGCCTGCTGCCCGACGAGCGCATCGGTGTTGGTCGGCAGGCCCTGCCGCTGCATCCGACCACGCACCCAGCGGCGGCCGACCGCGATGTAGAGCACGCACAGCAGGCTCGCCACCACGAAGCCGAGCGGGGCGCTGCCGAACACCAGCCCCAGCGCGCCGCCCACCAGGAATGACGAGCCGATGAGCACCAGGTCGAAGCCGGCGAAGCCGCCGAGCGCCACCTCGACCAGGACGAGGAGCGCGCCCGCCACGATCAGCACCCAGTTCCATTGCACCGCCATCGCAGCCCTCCTTGCCGCGCGGCGCGGAAGCCCCGACGCCGGCGCGAGCGGCGAGACAGTAGCATCGGGCCGCGCGGCCGCAAGCCGAATCGGACGCGCGGGGGGACCGGACCGGGCGCACTACCTCCGCAGGATGAGCGGGCGCTCGAGGAGCCGCCCCGCTGCTTCGAGCCGCACCCGGTAGGCTCCCGGGGCCACGCGCATGCCACGCTCGTCGCGGCCGTTCCACGTCGGCTGGTGCTCGCCGGCGGACAGCGCGGCGTCCAGGACGGTCTTCACGCGCCGGCCGTGCACGTCGAACACCACCAGCCGCACGCGACCGCTCTGCGGGAGGGTGAAGCCCAACGAAACGGATCCGGTCGCGGGGTTCGGGCGCGGGCCTGCGAAGGCGAGGTCCGGGGCGGGCCGCGCAGGTGGCGTCCCGACCACGAACCAGCGCGCGCTGGCGAGCGTGCCGCGCGGCGTCTCCACGGTGATCGGACCGGTGGCGGCGTCCGCGGGCACCACGGCCTTGAGATGCGTGCTCGAGACCACGCGCAGCGAGCCGGCCGCGGCGCCGCCGAAGCGCACCACCAGCACCGAATCGAAGCCGGCGCCCACCACCTTGACCAGGGTGCCCGGGGGGCCGCTGTCGGGAGTGAAGCCCAGCACATCCATGCCCTGCGCCCGGGTGGGCGGCGGGGAGGCGGCGCTGGCGGCGAGCCACGCCACGGCCAGCGCCGCGGTCATGCGATGGAGACGCGCGCGCATGGCCGGATTCTCGCTCCTGCGGGGCGTCGCGTAAAGGCCCAGCACTGCGTTCCCGTGCCGCCCGGGCGGGACACAACGGCCGGCGGCATCGGCCTCATCAGACCCTCGCCAGCGCCTCCTTCAGGTCGGCGATGATGTCGCCGACGTCCTCGACGCCGAGCGAGATGCGCACACCGCCCGGGTCGATGCCGGCGCGCCGCTGCTCGTCGGGCGGGACGGCGGCGTGGGTCATCGAGGCCGGGTGCTCGATCAGGGTGCGCACCTGGCCCAGGCTCACCGCCAGCGTGATGGCGAGCGAGCGGCTCGCCAGGTGGTCCATCATCTTCGCTCCGTGCCGCCGCGCCTCGGCGGGGCTGCCGCGCAGCACGAAGTAGACCAGCGTGCCGGGGGCGAAGCGGCCCTCGAGGTCGCGCATCTGGCGGCGCGCCAGCGCGTGGTCCGGGTGCGAGGCGAGCCCGGGGTAGGAGACCCGCGCCACCTTCGGGTGCCGCTCGAGGAAGCGCGCCACCTTCATCGCCGATTCCTGCTCGGCCTTCACGCGCAGCGCCAGCGAGGGGAGCCCGTAGGCCAGCACCCCCCAGGCGCTGCGCGGAGCGAGCGGGGCGCCGAAGTCCTTGCGGTAGAGCAGCAGGTCGGGCTCGAGCAGCCGCGCGCCCACCACCGCGCCGCCCATGTCGGTGCCGAAGCCACCGAGGTTCTTGGTGAGGCTGTGCACCACCAGGTCCACGCCGTGCGCGAGCGGGCGCTGGCAGACGGGCGTCGCGAAGGTGTTGTCCACCACCGTGAAGATGCGCCGGTGCGACCGCCCGCGCGCCGCCGCGGCGCGGCGCGCGTTCACCTTCACCACGCGGCGCGCCAGCGCCTTCAGGTCCACCAGCTCGAGCGTCGGGTTCGCCGGGCTCTCGCAGTAGGCCGCCATCACGCCCTCGCGCTCGAGCGCGGCCTGCAGCTCCGAGCCGTTCTTGAAATCCACCAGGTCCACGCCGATCCCGTAGCGCGGGTACCAGTTCGCGAACAGCGAGTAGGTGCAGCCGTAGAGCGTGCGGTGCGCGACCACGCGGTCGCCGGCGCGCAGCAGCACGCCGAGCGCGCCGGAGATGGCGGCCATGCCGGTGGCGAAGCACACCGCGCGCTCGCCACCTTCGGCGAGAGCGAGGCTCTCCTCGAGCATGCCGCGCGTGGGCTCGTCGAGCCGGTCGTAGATGTAGATCGGCGCCTGCTTCGTGCGGTTGAACTCCGGGTTCGCGAACTCGAGGAAGCCCTCGGCGCCGCGCTTCACGCTCTCGAGCCGGTAGGCGGCGGAGGCCGAGATCGGCGGCACGATGTGGTCGGAGTAGTTCCAGTGCCGCGAGCGGAACTTGCCGTGCACCAGCACCGTGCCGGGCGCGTAGCGCTCCTCGGCGGGGGTGGCGGAGTGGCCGTAGCGGTGCGGCGCGGTCCTTCGCGCGCGCGGCTTCGTGCGCCTGGTCATCGGCTCACGCCCAGTCGCGCACGCGCGTGCGGGCGCCGATGCAGATCTCGGCGGGCGTGCCGGGGTCGAGCGCCCAGCGGATGCGCGCGATCGCCTCGCGGATCTCCTCCGCGCTGCCGGTGTAGCTCAGGCGCAGGTGGCCCTCCATGCCGAACTCGCGGCCCGGCACCGTCACCACCAGCGCCTGCTCGAGCAGGAAGCGCGATAGCTCGATCGAGTCGCGGCGGTACGCGCTGAAGTCGGGGAGGCAGTAGAAGGTGCCGCCCGGCTTCACGGTGCGCACGCCGGGCAGCAGCGCCAGCTCTGCGAGCATCACGTCGCGGTTGGCCTGGATGGTGCGGCGCAGGTCCTCAATCACGTCCTGGTCGCCGTCGAGCGCCGCCTCCGCGCCCGCCTGCATGACCGGCGAGCAGCACGTGGTGGTCTGCGCCTGGACGTTCGACATCACGCCGACCAGCTCGCGGCTCGCGACCGCCCAGCCGATGCGGAAGCCGGTCATGCCGTAGAGCTTCGAGACCCCGTTGATGACGACGATGCGCGAGCCGTCCGGCCCACCGGTCGTGAAGCGCCACGCCGGCGTGGCCTCGCGGTCGTCGAACACCAGCCGGTGGTAGATGTCGTCGGTCACCAGGTAGAGGCCGCGGCGTTCGGCCAGGCGCACCAGCGCCTCGATCAGCTCCGCGGGATAGACCGCGCCCGACGGGTTGTTCGGGCTGTTCACGATGATGGCCCGGGTGGCCGGTGTGAGGGCGCGCTCGATGTCCTCGAGGCGCGGCACGAACCCGCCGTCCGGCGGGGACACCACCACCGGCACGCCGCGCACCATGCGCACCATCTCGGGGTAGCTCACCCAGTAGGGCGCCAGCAGCACCACCTCGTCCTGCGGGTCGAGGATGGCGAACAGCAGGTTGTAGAGCGCCTGCTTGGCACCCGCGCTCACGATGACGTTCGCGGGTGCGACGTGGCGGCCGTAGCTCCGCTCGGTGTAGCGGACGATGGCCTGCTTGAGCGAGG
This sequence comes from uncultured bacterium, assembly GCA_964359105.1. Classification (GTDB taxonomy): domain Bacteria; phylum Eisenbacteria; class RBG-16-71-46; order RBG-16-71-46; family RBG-16-71-46; genus JACRPT01. The sequence goes on along the minus strand of CAYHRW010000010.1, from coordinate 484 downwards.
GCAGCCCGTCGGTGGGGGCGTACTTCACGTCGCCCCGGGCGAGCCGCGCGGTGGCGCCGCGGACGGCGGCGGGCGGCGCCTGGTTCCCGGGCTCGCCGATGCCGAGGTGGATGACCGGCTCGCCCCGCTCGCGCAGCCGCCGCGCCTCCTCGTTGAGCCTGAGCGTGGGCGAGTCGGCGATGGAGCGGGCCAGCGAGCTGATGCCCATGTCGGAGGATCCCTCCATGGCATGAGGATCCGCCGCGACGGGGCGGCGGCGCGAGCGAAGCGGCGCGAGTATAGCCGCCGCGCGCGAACCCCGACAAACCGGCGCGCGCGCGCATCCGTAGCCGAAGGTCTACCGCCGTGCGCCGCGAGGACGGCGCGATGTGCGCGGTGGAGCGATCAACGCAGCCGGACCAGGCGCGCGCTCGCCACGCCGCCCGCGGCCTCGAGCCTCACGAAGTAGACGCCCGCGCCCACGGGGCGGCCGTCGCGGTCGCGT
>CAYHRW010000009.1:17751-22857 GCA_964359105.1 uncultured bacterium | reverse complement strand
CCTGCGCCCAGGAAGCCCTCGATCCGCTTCGCGGCACCCGCGGTGCCCATCAACCGGTCCTCCAGCGAGTAGAGGATGGACACGCCCCAGTGCGAGCCGTCGCCGAAATACTCGATCACCGCCTCGGGCCGGTGGTGCAGGTTCACGGCGAGTTCGCGGATCCCATGCTCGCGCAGCAGCACGATGTGGTACTCGAGCAGGGGCCGGCCCCCGATGGGCATCATGGTCTTCGGCCGCTCCTCGGTGTGCGGCCGGAGCCGCTCGCCACGGCCCGCCGACAGGATCAGCGCGCGCTCCGGGATCATCGCGCCGTCTGAAGGACGTCGAGACCGCGCATCACCCGCTCGCTCTCCTCGTAGTAGTCCTGGGCGTCGGCCTGCTCGAGGACCCATTCGACGTACCGCTGCACGACCTCCTCGTGGCCGAGGGTGGGCTTCCAGCCGAGCGCCTTCAACGCGGAGATGTCGGAGAAGGTGTGGCGGGTGTCGCCGTACCGGAAGTCGCCGCGGAGGACCGGCTGCAACCGGCCTGCAGCGCCCGCCACCTTGAGCACGGTCCGCGCGAAGGCCAGGACGCTGATCGGCCGGCCGCCGCCGACGTTGAATGCGCGGAAGTCGGCCTCGGGGTTCTCCATGCACAGCACGTTGGCGGCGGCAACGTCGCCCACCCACACGTAGTCGCGGAGCTGCCGGCCGTCCTCGTAGACCACCGGCGGCGCGCCGTTCAGGACCCGCAGCGTGAAGATGCGGCACACGCCCGAGTAGGCGTTGTAGAAGGAATTGCGCGGCCCCTGGACGTAGGTGTAGCGCATCGCGGTCGCGGGGATGCCGTAGCGCCGGCCCAGGCTGAACGCCAGCATCTCGAGCGTGTACTTGGAGATCCCGTAGGCGGTGAACGGCTTGACCGTGTCTTCGGTGATCCACAGCGGGCGGAGCTCGGCACCACAACCCGGGCACTTGAGTTCCCAACTACCCTGGCGCAGCTGCTCGATGGGGCGGGAGGTGGGGTAGGTCACCCCATGCCTCCGGCAGCCGTACTTGCCTTCTCCGTAGACCGCCTGGGACGAGGCCACCACGACCTTGCGCACCGGGAGCTTCTTCTCGACGATCAGCTCGAAGATCAGCGCCGTGCTCTCCGCGTTCGTGTGGATGAACGTGCTGAAGTCCGGCAGATAGTCCTGGTAGGCGGCGAGGTGGATCACGTAGTCCACGTCCCTGAGGGCCTCGTCCATGTGGCCCCGGTTGGAGACGTCCCCGCGAATGAACTGCGCCTCTCGTGGCACCCAGTCGGGCATGCCGCGCGGGTGGACGCGCTCCTGCAGGTTGTCGAGGATGCGGACGTCGTAGCCCCGCTTGAGCAGCAGATCCACGGTGTGGGATCCGATGAAGCCTGCGCCTCCGGTGACCAGGACCCTGCCCTTCGAGGAACTCAAGAGACTCCTCCTCCTGAAGTGACCGAGACGGTGCGGGGGCATTCGACCGGCCGTCTGTCGCGAGCCGAGTCGTAGAGGGACTCCACGATCTCCATCACGGCGAGACCGTCGGCGGCACTCGCCAGCGGCGCGCGCGCCAGAGGATCCGTGGTGCCCTCCACCGTGTCGAGGAACGCTCGCCATTCGTGGCGCCACGAGCTCAACTCGGTCTCGAACTCCCACGCATCCTGATCGGGCGGCCCGGATTCGGGGCGCCGGCGCTGCCATATCGCGCGCTCCTGACCGTAGCTGCCGCCGAGACCTTCCACCAGGACCGCGCCCTGTTCCCCGAAGATCTCGATCGAGAACAGGTTCTTCCACTGGGTGAGGCTGGCGTGGAGCATCGAGACCGTGCCGCCCGCGTGCTCGAGCAGGCAGAACGCGTTGTCCTCGAGGGGAGCGATGGGCCAGAACGCGGTTCGAGTCACCGCGTAGACGCGTTCCACCTCGCCGAGGAACAGCCGGGCGAGGTCCACCAGGTGAACGCCCTGGTCCATCAGCTCGCCGCCCCCGGCCCTTTCCCGGTCCGCGCGCCACTCGCGCTCGAACCCGGGACGCGCGCCGTGCCCATAGCGCGCCCGCAGGTGCAACAGCCGGCCGATTCCGCCCGAGCGGACGATCTCGAGCGCCTTGCTCACGCCAGGGGCGTGTCGGTGGTTGAAGCCGAAGGCCAGCACTCGCCCCGAGTTCTCGGCGGCCTCCAGCATCGCGTGGGCCTCGGCCGCATTCCGCCCGGGGGGCTTCTCACAGAGCACGTGCTTGCCGGCTGCGAGGGCCGCGCAGGTGATCGGAGCGAGGCAGTCGTTCGGCGTGGCCACGATGATGACGTCCACGTCGTCGGCGCACACCGCGTTCTCCCAGCGTGCGAACGCCCGCGCGCCGGTGTCCCGCCCCACCGCCTCGACGCGCGCCTGGTCGGTGTCCACGATCGCCGCAAGCTCGGCACCCGGTGTTTCCCGCAACACGCGCACTCGGCGCGTGCCGATGAGGCCCAGCCCCACGACCGCAACGCGCAGAGCGCGGCGCTTCATCTCTTCACCGTCCCGTCACCGGCGCGGGGTCCACACGGCGCAGGGTGAAGAGGTCGCCAAGCGGGGCATCGCCGCAGAGCAGCTCCTGCCACGGGTCATTGACGTGGATGAACCGACCGGTGACGTGGTTGGAGGCGTCGCTGGCCAGAAACGTGACGAGCGCGACCTGTTTCGCGGGCGCGGTCCCACCCGTTCTCAGGGTCTCCAGCGCCTCGGTCAGGGCCGTCCGTCCCGCCGCCGCCCCGGCGTTGACCACCTCCTCGGTCATCCGCGTCCGAGTGGCCCCGGGCCCCACCGCGTTCACCTGAACGTTCACCGCGCCCAGTTCCACGGCCAGTGTCTCCGTCAGCCGCACCACGGCGGCCTTCGATGCCGCGTACGCGCTGAACTGCGGTCGAGGCGAGGCCGAGCCCCCGCCCGAGAGGTTCACGATCTTGCCGCGCCGTGAAGCAACCATGTGCTGGAGCGCGGCGTGCGTGACGAACACCATCCCCATCAGGTTGATCTCCACCACGCGGGACCAGGCCTCGAGCTGGAGCGTGTCGAAGCGCCCGATTGGGCCCTGGATGGCGGCGGCGTTGACGAGCACGTCGGGCGCGCCCAGGCGCCGCACGCACTCGTTCACCGCGCGCCGCGCGCTGGCCGGGGACCCGACGTCGGCCGTGATGGCCAACGCGCGCCGGCCAAGCTCCTCGACGTCGCGGGCGACCGCGTCCACTTCGGGCCTGGTGCGCGCCACCACCGCCACGTCGGCGCCGGCGCCCGCCAGGCCGAGGGCCAGCGTGCGGCCGATCCCGCGTCCGCCCCCCGTCACCATCACGATCCGTCCCGCCAGCGGCCCGGCCATGGGTCAGAGCCTCCCCAGGAGCGACATCTCCCGCGTGGTCGCCTGCGCATCTCCGCGGACCCTGGCCCAGGCCGCGTTGAATTCCTGGATGGTCTCGACGGTCTTGGGGTGGTGCGCCATCTGCTTGAGGAAGGCGTACGGCACCGTGACGTAGTCGGCGCCGGCGAGCAGGCTGCGGTTGATGTCCATGAGGTTGCGGATGCTGCCGACGATGATGCGCGTTCGCGTGTGCGGATGCAGCAGCTCCGCGGCCTCGCGGATCACCGGTGCGGGATCGAGTCCCAGATCGCTCATGCGGCCGAAGAAGAAGCTCACGAAGCTCGCCCCCGCGAGCGAGGCCAGTACGCCCTGGTTCAGCGCCATCAACCCGGTCACGTTGGTGCGCACGCCGTCATGTTCAAGTCTGCTGACGACCGCCATGGCCGTGAGGCTCATCGGGATCTTGATCACGACGTTCGGGCTCCACGAGGCGTAGAGCCGCGCCTCGTCCAACATCTCCTCCGGTTCCTCCGAGAGCACTTCCACGCTCACCGGACCGCCGACCAGGTCGGCGATCTCGAGGATCCGCTCGCGCAGGTCGAAGGACGCACCTTCGTTCGACAGCAGCTTGGGATTCGTGGTCGCACCCGCCACGACGCCCAGGCGAACCGCTTCGCGGATCTCGTCGACGCTGGCGGTGTCAATGAGCAAGTGCATGGACGTCGTCCTCCTTGGCCGTGACGAATCGTGCCGCTTCGAGGACTGATGGGAGGATCCAGTCCGGCTGGCAGCCGTTCTCTTCGAGATGGTGGCAAAGGTCGCAGCGGAAGCGTCCCAGTAGGACGGTCCGGCAACCCGCCGCATTGCCGGCCTGCACGTCGGTGATGCTGTCGCCGACCATCACCGATTCGCGGAGATCAAGGCCGCGCTCCGCCGCGGCACGGAGCAGCAGGCCGGGCCGCGGCTTGCGGCAGTCGCACACCGTCCGGAACTCGGGGCTTCGTGCCTCCGGGTGGTGCAGGCAGTAGTAGACCGCGTCCAGGCGCGCCCCCTCGCGGTCCAGCAGTTCGTGCAGCCGGCGCGTGATGCGATCCAGCCGCTGGCGGCTGCAGTGCCCCTTGGCCACCGCCGGCTGGTTCGACACCACGACCACCTGGTACCCCGCCGCGCGGAATCGGCGCACCGCCTCGGCGGCGCCGGGCATCAGGCGCATCTGATCCTCGTGAAACGGCGAGTCCACGATCCCCGCCTCCTCGAACCACACCAGCTCGTTGAGGACGCCGTCCCTATCGAGAAACGCTGCCCGCGACATGCTCGCGAATCCTTTCGGTGAGCGCCGCGCACACCAGGTGCTCGAGTGCGAGGTGCAGCGATTCCACATGAGGGGTGGAGTGGGCCGGCACGACGACGCACGCGTCGCAGAGGCGCGCCAGAGCGCCGCCGTCGAAACCGCTGAAGCCGAGGGTGCGCGCGCCGCGCTCCTTCGCCAGCAGCACGGCCCCGACGAGGTTCTGGGACCACGGCCCCGCCCGGTCCGCGCCACTCCCGCCGTGCACGCTGATCGCCACCACCGCGTCGCCGGGCTGGAGGAATGGCTGGAGTTGCTCGGTGAAGATCTCGGAGAAGCCGCAGTCGTTCGTGAGGGCGCTGACCAGCGCCACGTTGTCGTTGAGGCCCATGACCCGGAACCGAGGGGCGCCCTCGACGATCGTGCACTTCGCCAGGTCGCACACGAAGTGTGAGGCGGTGGAGGCCGAGCCCCCGTTGCCCATGATGTA
>CAYHRW010000009.1:15187-17651 GCA_964359105.1 uncultured bacterium | reverse complement strand
CGCTAGATGTGGACCAGCACGCGGCTGCCGCAGAAGTCGAAATCAAACGGCAGCTCTCGAAGACCCTCCCGGGCCATCGCGTCGCGCACGCGACCGCGACTGCTCCCCTCGGCGTAGAAGAGCAGGAACCCTCCGCCGCCGGCGCCGATGAGCTTCCCCCCGAGCGCTCCGCACCCGACCGCGGTCTCGTAGCAGTGATCGATGAGTTTGCCGCTCATCTTGCTCGAGATCTGCTTCTTGTAGCGCCAGTGCTCGTGCATCAGCCGTCCGAATCCCGGCAGGTCCTCCCGCAACAGTGCCTGCCGGATCGCGAGCCCGATCTCCTTGATGCGGTGCAGGCTCTCAACGACCACCGGGGCGCCGTTCTTCGCGGCCTGCCCCAGTTCATGGAGGATGTCGTAGCTGTCGCGCCGGATCCCCGTGTAGAAGAGCAGCAGGTTGGCGCGCAGCTCGTTCACCACGTGTGGCGGAAGCGCCAGTCCTTCAGCGCGCACCTCACCGTCGCGGCCGATCTCCAGCGAGGTGATCCCGCCGAACGCAGCCAGGTAGGGGTCGTGCTTGCCCGCCGGCTGCTTCGCGAGCTCCATCTCGACGCGACAGGCCTCTTCTGCAAGCGCTTGCGTCGTCAGGCTCTCGTTCTTCGATGCATGGAGGGCGTTCAGCAGCGCCACCAGGAAGCTGCCGGAGGAGCCCAGGCCTGTCCCAGCCGGGATGTCCGCCATCGCCGCGATCTCGAGTCCGCTGTTGGTCCCCAATAGACGCAGGGCCTCACGCAGCAGAGGATGCTTGATCTCGTCCGGGCTCTGCACTTCCTCGGTCTTCGAGTACTTGAGCCGGATGAGCTGGTCTACGGCGGGGTGGTTCACATAAATGTAGACATACTTGTTGATGGCCGCGCTGAGGATGAAGCCTCCGTGCTGCGAGTAGTATTCGGCAAGATCGGTCCCCCCGCCGCCGAGAGGGATCCTGAGCGGAGCGCGGGCGATGATCATCGGCTCGCGTCGCCGCGGGACAGAAGCGCGTCGCTCAGAATGACGGCGGTGACGCTTCCGCTGTGATTGCCCACGGCATCGCACTCCTGGTTGTGCCCCGGAGCGGGCCTGGCGCCGTCCGTGGCGACTGCGGATCCCGGAACACGATGGCGCGCTGACACGCGCTGCAGTCGCGTGCGGGAAGAACCGACGTAGGCGGTGTATCAACAGAACGGACAGGAGTCAATAGAAGAGGGCCGTGTGGTGATGCGACGTGGCGTGATGCGTGGAAGAGGCAGGCCTGACGTGTAGGTGAATCATATTAGAGCGACGTAGTGGATCAAGCGTACACGTAGAGCATGTGCAGCAAGAGGATGGATAGCTGACATGTGTCGTAGTGCGAGATGGCGATGTGTGAATATCACAATGGCAGGATGAACGGCCTTGACAGAGTATGATGCGATACCTAGGGTGCGAACGGTTGAGGGTGGTGGGGAAGACCGTCGGAGTGCGGTGGGCGGTGGGGCCGGTGGACCGATGGTTGATGGACTCGCAGGGACGGGAGTTGTGGCGCAGGCGTCTCGGTGCCAGGGAAGGCGCGTGACATGAGCGTGCGGAACGGATGGGGTGGTCTGGGAGCTGTGTTGCTGCTGGTTGTTGTGGTCGGGGGTGTAGGGGGGGGACAGGCGGGGGTGGCAGCGGGGGCGGAAAGGGCGGCGACGGGTCCGATCGGTCTCGACGCGGGGAAGGGCGGGAGGCCGGGGGGGGCGCCGGGGCAGGTCGGGCAGGTTCCGCCAGGCGTCGGGCTCACGCCCGAGCAGATCCGCCAGAAGTTGCGTGAAGCCGGCGTGCCCGAAGGGGCGATCGAGTCCTACGATCAGGAGCCGTCGCCGGCGGCGCCGGAGCCGGGGGAGGGCGGCGACCGGGAGGAGGACAAGAAGCGTGCGCCGCGGCCCGAGGGTGTTGGGAGTCGTGCGTTGCCCGGGCAGGAGCCGTTCGGCGCCGAGATCTTCCGCTACTCGCCGACCACGTTCGAGCCGCTGGCGTTCGGCCCGGCGGGGCCCGACTACGTCATCGGCCCGGGCGACGAGCTGGTGCTCGCGGTCTGGGGTGACGACCAGATCTCGCTCGCACTTCCCGTCAGCCGAGAGGGCCTGATCACGCTCCCGGAGGCGGGGCAAGTGCAGGTCGGTGGCCTCACGCTCGACGGTGTGCGTGCGCGCCTGCAGACCGTCCTGTCGCGCATCTATTCGGGCATGCGTACGCGCGATCGGCGCGCCACGACCTTCATGAACGTGTCTCTGGGGAAGACCCGCTCCATCCAGGTGTTCATCCTCGGTTACGTCGTCCGCCCGGGCGGATACACGGTCAGCTCCGTGTCCCGAGTGCTCAATGCGCTTTACGCGGCGGGTGGCCCCTCGCGCCCGGGCTCGATGCGCGAGATCCGGGTGATGCGCGGCGGCCAGGCCGTCGCCACCGTGGATCTCTACGAC
>CAYHRW010000009.1:0-15087 GCA_964359105.1 uncultured bacterium | reverse complement strand
GCGACGTTCTGGCCCGGCCGAGGCGGGACGTGGCTCTGTCCGATGCCGATCGGATCACGGTGTTCCCGGTCGGCAATGTCCGCGTCAACACGGTCACGATTCACGGCGAGGCCGTCGTGAAGCCCGGGGTCTACGAGTTCAAGCCCGGGATGCACCTCAAGGACCTCGTGCAGCGGGCCGGGGGGCTCGCGCCCGACGCGCTTCTCGACCGCGCGCAGGTGACGCGCACTGCGCCCGACCTGACGCGCAGCCTGATCCGGCTGAACCTCGGCGGGGCTCTGGCGGGCCGCGAGGGCGACAACCTCGAGCTGCAGGCGCTCGACGAGGTGACGATCGTTTCGCGCTGGGACATGCGCCAGCGCGGCCACGTCGACATCAACGGCATGGTGCGGCACCCGGGCGGCTTCGAGCTGCTCGAGGGAATGACGCTGGCCGACCTCGTGTTCGCGGCGGGCGGGCTGAGCGAGGACGCCTTCCCGCTGCGTGCCGAGATCTCGCGGGTGGACTCGCTCTCCCCGGGCGATTCAGCCCGCGCGGACACCATCTCGGTGGCGCTCCCCCGCGACCTCACGGCCCTGCCGGAGGCCGGCACCTTCCGTCTCAGGAACCGCGACGCGGTGTTCATCCGCCGCGACCCCACGTACCGCGAGCAGCTCTACGTCACGATCTCCGGCGAGGTGCGCTTCCCCGGGATCTACGCCCTGGTGCGGCGCGACGAGCGGATCACGGATCTGGTGCGACGCGCCGGCGGGCTCACGGATCTCGCCTATCCGCGAGCGGCCGTCTTCACGCGCGCGAAGTCCGGGCGGGTCAACCTGGACCTGCCCGACGCGCTGCGGGACGAGCAGAACGGCTGCAACCTGGCGCTGGAGCCCGGCGACGAGCTACGCGTGCCCCGCTACCAGCCGACGGTCTCGGTGGAAGGCGCGGTGCGCAACCCGGGCACCACGCTTTACAGGCCCGGCGAGGGCATCGGCTACTACATCACCCAGGCGAGCGGCTTCCAGCACGATGCCGACCGGCGCGGTCTGGTCGTCGTGATGGCGAATGGAGACGTGCGCCGGCGCGCGGTGCCCGACCCGGGCAGCCGCATCGTCGTGCCTGCGCGCCCCGACAGCTCGGCGCGCGAGGCCCTGAAGGAAGTCGCCAGCATGCTCAGCATCGTCGCGAGCACGGTCACCACGCTGTTCATCATCCAGAGGGCGGTGCGGTGAGCGGCGGGATCCTGCCCGGGCTGGCGAGCCGGGAGAACGGACTCGAGGCAACCGACGGGGATCCTGGCACGCCTCCGCTGGAGCGCACCCTGGGCCAGGTGGCCGCCGTGCTCTGGAAGAGGCGCACGCTGGTCATCCGGTCGGCGCTCGCGGCCGCGGTCGCCGCCGCGCTGCTCTCGCTGGCGCTGCCGCCCACGTACGAGGCGGTGACGACCGTCATCCCCGTTCCGGAGCAGCGCTCGACGGGCGGCCTCGAGGTCACCAGCGCCCGGCTCGAGGGACTCGGCCTGCTCACCTCTGCCGGCTCGATGCGCTTCATGATCTACCCGGACATCGCACGCAGCCGGGAGCTCCTGGAGCGCATCCTCGTCATGAGGTTCCCGGCCGGTCGGCAAACCCGGCCGGTACAACTGATGGACATCTTGCAGCCACGCGGTCGGGGAGCGCTGCGCCAGGAACTCGCGGTCAGGAAGCTGCGCCGGCAGGTGGACGCAGTGGTGGACCGGCGCACCGGTCTCCTGACCATCCGCGTGCGGGCGCGCGCGCCCGGGGTCGCGGCGGGCGTGGCGAATGCGCTGGTGGCGCTGCTGCAGGAGTTCAGCGTCCGGACCATGGCCGGCAACGCGACCGAGAATCGCCGTTTCATCGAGGGCCGGCTGGCCGAAACGCGCGTCGATCTCGCGCGGTCGGAGGGAGCGCTGCGCGCGTTCCGGGAGAGCAACCTGCGCATCGGCAACTCCCCGCGCCTGCAACTGGAGCTGTCCCGCCGCGTCCGCGACACGCAGGCGCAGGAGGAGATCTTCCTGGCCCTCACCCGGCAGTACGAGCTGGCACGCCTGGACGAGCACCGGGACGTCCCGGTGCTCAACGTGCTCGATCCGGCGAGGGCCCCGGCGTCACGCTCCGCGCCGCGGCGCGGCATGATGACCATGATGGGCTTCGTCCTCGGCGTCGCCCTGGGCGGAGCCGTGGCCCTTGGCCAGTCGCGGCCAGGGCCTTGAACGGGAGGTAGGCGTGGCGGTCCTTCAGACTGCGGTCGGTCGAACGGTCCTGGCGCAGGCGCGGCCGCAGCCGGCTGGCGTGCTCGGGCGCAACGGATACGCGCGCCTGGCCGACCTCGAGGACCCGTCGCTCCTGCAGACCCTCCGCGAGATGGAGATGTTCCAGGCCGAGTTCATGGCCTCCACCCGCGAGTTGTGGACCCCGGACTTCGCCTTCACCGGCGACTGCCTCTACAACTGGAGCCGGCGCTGGGAGTATCCCTACTGCCGGTTGAACCTCCCGGACGAGCGGCCATGCCGCGTGCTCGACGCCGGATCGGGAATCACCTTCTTTCCGTTCCTCCTCGCGCGGCAGGGCTTCCAGGTCGCATGCGCCGACATCGACCGCGGCCTCGTCCCGGTCTTCGAGCGCGCCGGCCACCTGACCCGAATGCCCATCGAGTTCCGCGCCTGCGGTATCGAGTCCCTCGACTGGCCGGACCGGAGCTTCGACGCGGTGACGTGCGTGAGCGTGCTCGAGCACGTCCCGGGGCGCACCCGGGCGATGGACGAGCTCGCACGCGTTCTGGAGCCGGGCGGACGGCTCGTCATCACCTGGGACGTCAGCCTGTCGCGGGATTGCGACGTGAGGATGGAGGACGTTGCGGTCCTGCTGGCCGGTCTCCGGCGGCACTTCGACCCGCTCCATCCGCTCGACCTGCTGCGGTCCTCCGACCTGCTCACCACCGACCGGATGCGCGGGGAGGAGGCCTGGAGGCTGCCCTGGCATCTGCACCGGCGGTGGCTGCGGCGGATGCTCGGCCGGATGCTGCACGGCGACCCCTACCGCTCGATCGCGGTGATGGGCACGACCTGGGTGAAGCGAGGCTGAGAATGGTCGCGTCCCCTGCCGCTCCCGCAGCGCGCTTCGACGAGTCCGCGCGTGAAGGACTCCGTTCCGCCGCGCAGCCGGCGCACGCGCGGCTCGCGGGCCGGCTCTCGGCAAACGTGGTCTGGAACCTGGGCTCCGACCTGGCGGCGCGCGGGGCCTCGCTGTGGCTGGCATTCTTCTGCGCGCGCGTCCTGACCGTGCCGGGCTTCGGGCTGTTCGCGTTCGCGCAGGCAGCCGGCCAGTACGCGTGGCTGCCCGGCGACGCGGTGCTCAACAGCGGCTACGCCACCCGGGAGATGGCCCGCGCCCGCCACGACCCCCGCCGGACGGCATGGGACTTCTACGGCGCCCGCGTCTCCGCGGCCGTCGCGCTGACCGCCGTGTACGTGGCGGCGGTACTGGCGTTGCCGCTCCCGCCGGAGCAGCGCGGCGTGCTGCTGGCGGCCTCGCTCTTCTTCGTGAGCTACGCCCTGTTCCCGGACTGGGCCGCACGCGGACTCCAGGACTTCCGCGCGCTCGCGGCCGGCAACCTGGCGGTCGCCGCGGCGCTGGTCGTCTCGACGTCGCTGGTGCTGCGCTCGCATCCCAGCGCCCCGCTCGCCACCGCGCTGTGGGCGTCCTCGTTCGCCGCCGGCGCGCTGGTGCTCGCCCCACTGCTGGCGCGCGCGTTCCGCCTTCTCCCCGCGCACTTCGCGCCGCGCGGCTGGCTGCGACACACCCGCGGCTCCGCGGCGTTCTCGATCGGCGCCGCGCTGGCGGTGGCGATCGGGCAGGCGCCCACGCTCCTGCTCGGGATCCTCTGCCCGGCGCGCGAGGTCGGCCTCTTCGCCGCGGGCTTCAGGCTGGTGAGCACGGGGCTCGGGCTGCTCGCCGTGCTCTGGTGGCCGGTGTTTACCGTGCTCTCGACCACGGCCCCTTCCTCGCCGCCGTTCCGCGAGGTGTTTCGGGCGTTCTTCACGCTGATGCTGGGGCTCAGCCTCCCGGCGGCGCTGGCGCTCGCCGTGTTCCCGGGCGAGATCCTGCGGGCGCTGTTCGGGCCGGCGTACGGCGAAGGCGTGGGCGTGCTCGGTCTGCTCGCATGGGCGCTGCCGCTGTTCGCCGCGGTGACGGTCCTCGAGATCACGCTGCTCGCGACCGGCGGGGAGGTATCACGCGTGCGGGTTCACGCCCTCGCGCTCGCGACCCTGGTGGGCGCGATGCTGGCGGTCGGACAGCGCCACGGCGCGCTCGGCGCGGCCGCCGCGCTGCTCGCCGGGCTGGCGGTCGCACTCGCGGGATTCGCCGTCGCGCTACGCGGCACGTTGAAAGCGGACTGGGTCGCCGGCCCGCTGACCCGGATCCTGGGCGCGAACCTCGCGGTGGGGGCCTTCTGGCTCGTCGCGCGGCGTGCCGGCATGGGCCCCGCGCTGGTCCAGGCGGCGCTCGGGATCATCGTCTATGCGACATGCGCGGTTGCGCTGGGGCTGGGGCCGGCCGGCCTGTGGCGGTCGCTGCGCGCGGACCGGCCGTCACCGCCACCGGGATCGTCGAGCTCCCTGGAGGGAATGGACCGATGCTGACCCTGTGGATGCGGCGCCTGCGGACGCTCAGGCGGCGGCTCTGGCTGGGATTCTCTCGCACGGACCTGGTTCTCGACATCGGGAGCGGCCATCGGCCGCATCCTCGCGCCGACGTGCTGTGCGACCGCTATCTCGCGGACGACCTCGAGCGCGGTGGGCCGCTCGTGGCGGACCGCCCGCTGGTCGCGGGCGATCTCACCGCGCTTCCCTTCAAGGACAAGTCGGTGGACTTCATCGTCTGCCAGCACGTGCTCGAGCACGTGGACGATCCCGCCGCCGCGCTCGAGGAGATGATGCGCGTGGGCCGCGCCGGCTACATCGAGACGCCCTCGCCGTTGTGGGAGAAGCTGGCCGGCCGCTCCTACCACCACTGGCTCGTGGAAAAGGAGGGCGGCAGGCTCGTCTGCACCGCCAAGCCGGCTTTCATCCCCTACCGCGACCTGCTGCCGCGCTTCGAGGCGTTCTCCCGCTCGGGCCACGGCTGGCACCTGCTCACGCTCGAGCACTTCGACGCGTTCTACACCACCCTGCTCTGGCGCGACCGCATCGAGTTCGAGGTGCGGCCGGGGGCGACGGCGGGTGCAGACGGTCACACCGCCGAGCCGCTCCCGGTCTCGTCGCCCTGCCCGGGAGCGCGCGAGCGGGTGATGCGCGCGCTCAAGCCGCTGGTCATGAGACTGCTGCGGCGATTGCTCGCGCCCCGGCGTCACGTGGACCTCGGCGCGATCATCGCGTGCCCGCGCTGTCACGGCGGGCTGGCGACTCGGAACGCATGGCTGGAGTGCGCCGCCTGCGCGCTGCGCTATCCGGTGCGCGGCGGAGTGCCCATCCTGCTCAGGGACCTGGCAGTGGCGACCGTGACCCCGGAGCCGACCCGCGAGGAGACGCGCCGGATCGCCGGAGGGGGGTGAGCCATGGGCGTCCGCATGCCCAGGTCGCAGCCGCTCGACGGTTACCCGTTCGTCACGGTCGTGCTCCCGGTGCGCAATGAGGAAGGCCACATCGCCGGCACCCTGGAGGCGGTGTGCGCCCAGGAGTACCCACGGGAACGCGTCGAGATCCTAGTCGTGGATGGCGAGTCCGTGGACCGCACCGGCGAGATCGTCTCGCGCATCGCCGAACGGGACCCCCGCGTGCGTCTGCTCAACAACCCCGCGCGCATCGTGGCGCCGGGTCTCAACCTGGCCCTGCGGGTCGCCCGGGGGGACGTCATCGTGCGCGTGGACGGGCACTGCGTGGTGCCCCCGGACTACGTGCGGACCTGCGTGGAGATGCTCCGCGACGGCCCCGCCGACTGCGCCGGCGGCCCGCAGTGCGCGATCGGCGAGAACTTCGTGACCCGGGCAATCGCGCTCGCGATGAGCACGCCATTCGGCGTCGGAGGAGGGGCCTCGTTCCGCTCGAGCGGAGGAGGCACGAAGCCACGCGAGGTGGACCACCTGCCCTATGGCGCCTGGCGGCGTGAGGTGTTCGACGCAATCGGCGGATTCGACGAGGAGTTGGTGCGCAACCAGGACGACGAGTTCAGCGACCGCCTGCGCCGTGCCGGCGGACGCATCCTGTTGCACCCGCGTCTGGTCGTGCGCTACTGGAGCCGCGCCACGCTCCTGCACCTGTGGCGCCAGTACTTCGAGTACGGGTTCTGGAAGGTCCGCGTCATCCAGAAGCGCGGCGGCCGGCCCTCTTCACCGCGACATCTGGCCCCGGCGGCGCTCGTGCTCTCCCTCGCGGGGGCCGCACTGGTGAGCCTCGCGGCGCGGCGCTGGGAGCCGCTGGCGCTGTTCCTGGCGGTGTACCTGGCGTTTCTCGCCGTCGCGACGCTGGTGGTCGCACTGCAGCGGCGCGACCCGGCGGCCGTTCTGATGCCCGCCGCCATGGCGACCATGCAGGTGGCCTACGGCGCGGGCTTCCTCATGGGAGCGTGGGTACACCGGGCTCGCGGGGAGGCGGGAAAGACAGCGAATGCGCCGTCCTAGAGCGCTGTTCATCACCTATCTCTACCCGCCGGTCGGGGGGATGAGCCCCAAGGTGGCGCTCAACTACTCGCGAGCGCTGTCGCGCGGCGGCTGGGATGTGGACGTGGTGACGCCCGCGCCGTCCGACCATCACCCGGTCTACAAGCTGGACGAGAGCCTGCGCGGGGTGGAGGTCGAGAACGTCCGCGTGCACCGCACCTTCCCCGGGCCGTTCTACTGGCTCGGCTGCCGCGCCGTGCGCGCGGGCGCGGGCGGTGCCCGCCCCGTGGACCGCCGGCGCACCGGGCCCCCGGCTCCCGCGACGAACGGCGCGGGGCGCGCGGCCCGCATGCGGGCGCTCTACCGCGCGTTGGTGCGGCCGTGGATCCTGCCCGACGGCCGTGCCGACTGGCTGCCGTGGGCGCTCGCCGAATGCCGGCGGCTGCTGGCCCGCGGGCGCTACGACATGCTCCTCACCTACGGCTATCCCTACACCTGCCACGTCGTGGGACTGCTGCTGCACCGTCGTCGGCCGATGCCGTGGGTGATTCACCACGGCGACCTCTGGTCGTTCATGCCGGGTCTCTCCCTGCCGCGCTGGCGCAAGAGTGTGGACCGGCGGCTCGAGGGCGCGGTGCTCCGGCGCGTGAGCCGGGTCATCGTCAACACCGAGGCCGCCGTGGACGGCTACGCGGACGAGTTCCCCGAGATCCCGCGCTCGCGCTTCGCCGTGGTCCCGACCGGCTACGACGGGCCGCTCTACCGGTGCGCGGTTCCCGAGCGATCGTCGCTCCTGCGCCTCGTGTACACGGGTGTGATCGTGGACGGGGTGACCGCCCATCTCACCCTGCTCGATGCGCTGGCCGCGGCGCGGCGGCGCGGGGCGGCCGAGCTCGAATGCCTGATGGCCGGGAACTTCCCGCAGGCGTTGCACGATCGCGCCGCGCGGTGCGGACTCGGCGATGCGCTGGAGATCCGCGGTTTCCAGCCGAGCCGGACGATCGCCGGGCTCCAGAAAGGCGCGGGAGCGCTGGTGCTGTTCGGCATGCCGGGCCAGTTCCAGGTGCCGTCAAAGCTCTACGAGTACTACGCGGCGCGCCGCCCGCTGCTGGTGATCCGCGCGGGCGACGGCGACCTAGCGGCCGCGGACGTCGAGCGTCGGCGGCGCGGCTTCGTGGTGGACAACGAGGCGCGGCGCCTGACCGATGCCCTGCTCCGCCTGCATACGCTCTGGAAGCAGGGCGCGCTGGACACGGAGTTCGATCTGGCCGGCGTCCCGGCGCTGACCTGGGAGGTGGCCGGCGATCGGTTCCTGGAGGCCATCGCTGGGGTGACCGTGGATGATCATGGCTAGCCTGACGCGGATGCCGTTCGGCGCCATCGCCGCCTTCGCGTTGATCGCCGTCACGCTCGTGGCGTCCCAGCTCTCCATGCCGGGCTTCCTCGGCCTCTCAATCACCTGCTTCGTCATCACCACACTTGCGCCGTTCGTGCACAGCTTGCGGCGCGGGTTCAACGCAGGGGAAGCGCTTTACCCCTTCGTCGTCTACTACGCCGTGGCGATGGGCGTACGCGGGATCGCGCTGCTCGTCCCCGAGGACAGCCCGTACCTCGCCGCGATCCAGGATCCGCGCTCCGCCACCTTCCAGGGCCTGATGGGCTGGATGTTCTTCCTCTCCGCGATCGGGCTCGCGGCGCTCCTCCTGGGCTACGAGTCGGCTGCGGGCGTGTGGGCAGGCGAGCGGCTGGGGCGCTGGCTCGGCCGCAAGGTCTGGCGGCCGGCGCGCACCTCGACGGTGGCGGCGGCCTTCTTGGCGGTTGGCTTCGTGGGCGCGACGCTGCACGCGCGCTCGTTCGGGGGTTTTCGCGCTGCCGCGACGCAGGACCTCGTGTTCGTCGCGACCGAGGGTTCGCTCGGGAACTTCTGGAAGCTGGTCCTGATGGAGTTCGCGGTGGTGGGGTTCCACGTGCTGCTGCTGGGCGAGCTCATGCGCGGCGGGCGGAAGATGCGATGGGGACGCGTGGTCCCGGTGGGCGCCCTGGTGACCTCCCTCTATCTCGTGACCAGCTCGAAATTCCTGCTCCTGCGCATCCTGCTTCCGCCGATGCTGTTCTTCCACCTGCTGCGCCGGAGGATCAGCCTCGCGCACCTCGCGGTGTTCTTCGCCGTCTTCGGGGCGTTGTTCCCGATCTTTTACGCCCACCGCCTGCTGGGGTTCGGGGACTGGGGGGCAATCCTCTCCCAGGTCAGGGACGTGCCGCACGACTCATGGTTCGACGCCATCCCGCTGCTCGGACGGGCCTACGACGCCGACAGCTTCGTCAGGGTGCTACACGATACCGGGCGGACGGCCCCGTTCCGCTTCGGCGGCAGCTTCCTCGACATCTTCACCTTCTTCATCCCACGCGCGCTGTGGCCCGCCAAGCCGCCGAGCTACGGGCTGGAGTTCGCGGACCAGTATTTCGGCGACGTGAACCTCGGGGGGCTCAGCTTCGTCTCCCCGTCGCTCCCTGGGGAGCTCTACCTCAACTTTCACGTGGCCGGCATCCTGGCCGGCATGTTCGCGTTCGGCGTGCTCCTTCGCGCCGCGTGGCGGGCGGCCATGACCGGCGGCGCCCCCGGAGCGTTACTCTACGGCTACTTCTACCTGTTCGCGATCCACCTGGTGGAAGGCTCGATCGCCTCGCAGGTCGAGATGCTGCTGATGAGCGTGGCCCCCGCGTGGCTGGCCCTGCGCGCCCTGGGTGCAGGCGGACCGCGCCGCGCCGGCGTCCGCGAGCTGACGGCGGCCGCCATGGCTGGACGCGCGCGAGGTCCTGCAGGATGACGCACCGGACATCGTCTCTCCGCCTGCCGGTCGTGCTGCTCGCGCTCCTCGCATCGCCGCTCGTCACCTTCCGGGCACCGGCGGCTGTTCTCCCGCTCGAGGAGATCCCGGTCGAGAGCCCGCTCTACCTCTCGCTCGAGGACCTCGCGACACGCTACGGCGCGCCGTCGGGGTTCCTCTCCACGCGGCCGTGGACCCTGGCGGACGCGAACGCGCTCCTCGACGCCCTGGCGCGCTCGGCCTCCGGCTGCGAGAGCGACCCCGCGTTCGTCCGCGTGCGGCGGGAGATCGCCCGCGCGGCGCCGGACACGCCGCTGCGCCTCTCGTCCGGAGACTCCGCGGCCGTGGAGATCTCGCCGTATGTCCGCCTCGGATACCGCGAGGATCGCACCCAGGCGCCGGCCGTGGTGCGCGACGACCGCATCGGCGCAGCGGTGGCGGCGGACCTGCGGGGCCGCGCGCTCCTGTTCGCCGATTACTACGCGGCGACCTGGTCGCCCGGGCCTCACGGGAACCCGATCGCCGGCTCCCGTTTCGCGCTGGTGGAAGGTTCCGAGTTCACGCAGTGGATCGACCGTGCGTTCGTGGCCGTTGGCGCCGGGGCGCTGAGCGTGCGTGCCGGGCACACCTGGCTGCGCTGGGGCCCCGGGCGCAGCGGCACGCTGGGGTTGAGCGATGCCGCGCGGGCGCTCGACCTGGTGGAGATGCGCTGGCGGCTGCTGCCCGCAGCGCAGCTAACCTGGTTTGTGGCCTGGCTCGACCCGCTGAAGGAAAGCCACCTGGCCGGGCATCGGCTGGAGATCCGGGCATCGCCGTCGCTCAGCCTGGGCGTCGCCGAGCTGGCGCGCTTCGACGGGTCCGCGCACATGCCGCAGTACCTCGTGCCGGTGGTCGGGTTCAACCTGCGCGAAAAGCAGATCTCGCGTTTCTCCGACACCTCGGCCGACACGCAGCAGGCGTTCTCCAAGAACAACGTGCTATGGACCACGGACATCACATGGAGAATCCGGCCGGGGCTCGCGGTCAGCGGAGAGCTGATGATTGACGACTTCAGCTTCAGTTCGGCATGGCGCCCGACCGAGATCGGCTGGCAGCTCGGCGGGCGCGCGAGCCGGAGGATCGGCGCGCGCGATGCCGCGGGGGCGCGGGCGGAGTACACGCGAATCTACAACTTCACGTATTCCACCTGGCACCGACACGACTTCGAGGACGCCGGCCTGCCGCTCGCGTACCCCTTCGGGCCCGACGTGGAGATGCTGCTGGCGGAATTTGAGTGGAACCGGGGCCCCGATTGGACCTTCGTCTGCTCCGCCTCGCGGCTGCAGAAGGGCGAGGGGAGGATTGGAGTCCCCTGGTTCCCGGCGCAGGGGAAGGTCGAGGCCATCCCGCTCTCCGGAGTCGTGGAGCGCACCGGGCGGGCCTCGCTCTCGGCCTCGTTCCGGCCGGGCCGGCGGCTTGCGGTCACGGGGGAGGTCGGCCGGGTCGAGGTGCGCAACCTGGACCACACGCGCGGCGTCTCCACCGGGCGTTGGTTCGGCTCCTGCTTGCTGACGGTGCGATGGTGACGCGTGGCCGGGAGCTTGGAGGCGGAACGCCCCCCGACGGGGCGGCCGGTTCGCCGGCGGATTCGCGCAGCATCGAGGAGGTGTTCGCCGAGCGCGACGCCAGCGGCGTCACGCTGGGACGCTACAGCTTCTTCAACGCTGGCCACCTGCTTGCGATGCAGGAGCGCGAGCGCCACCTGCTGGCGCTGCTCGGGCGCCACCGCTTCGACGCCGGGAGGCTCGCCCGCTGCCGGGTGCTCTCGGTGGGGTGCGGCGGTGGTGGCGAACTCCTCGACCTGGTGCGGTGGGGGGCCGTCCCCCGCGCGCTCTTCGGCGTGGACCTGGAGCCCGGGCGCGCGCGCGTGGCCAAGAGCCGGAACCAGGCCTTCGGCATCGCGCGCGCCGCTGCCGAGTCGCTGCCGTTCCGATCGGAGAGCTTCGACCTGGTGCTCCAGTTCACCCTTCTTACCTCCGTGCTCGACCCGGGGGCGCGCCGCGTCATCGCCTCGGAGATGCTGCGCGTACTGCGTCCCAGCGGCTTCGTGGTCTGGTACGACTTCTGGCCGAACAACCCGTGGAATTCGCGGGTGCGGGGCATCCGCGCCGGCGAGATTCGCGTGCTGTTCCCCGGCTGCGCCTGCGAGCTGCAGCGGCTTACGCTGCCGCCGCCGCTGGCGCGCCGCCTAGCGCCGATTTCGTGGCTGCTGGCCGACCTGCTCTCGCGCGTCCCTCCGCTCCGTACGTTTTGCCTCGGCGCGATCCACAAGCCCGGCGGGCGGTACTGAGCCGGCGCGGTGCCAGATCGGGGTTTCTGCTGCGCAACGGAGGTTCCCCCTGGAAGATGGGGTCTTCCGGTTACGCCCTGGTCCACCCGAGCCCTAGCGCCATACCGATTGCTGTCGTGTTCCCCGTCGGGATGAAAACGCCGTTCGGGCTCCCGGGAACGGACAACCTCGCGTAGCCGGGCAGTTCGCTTGACCGGATGGGATCAATGGTCGTCTCGGCCTGAATGATCGGTCGGTGCCTCGCGATGCACCGACTGGCGCCGCGGAGAATCGCCGTTTCCGCGCCTTCGGCATCGATCTTGATGTAGTCGATTCGGACGATGTTTTCCCATTCGCACAGGTCATCAAGCGAGACACAGAGCACGGAAACCCGCTCCGGGCTCCCGATGGGTGAAAGGCTGAACGCGTTCGGCGTCCCGTTGTTCAGGAAGAAGTCGCGGGGTTCCGTCTTCTCGCCCATGCAAAGGCTTCTCACGCGGACGTTATCGAACCGGTTCGCCCTGACGTTGTCCAGGAGCACCGAGGCGGACGCAAGAAACGGCTCAACGGACAACACGAGTCCTTCGCGGCCCACAGCAGTTGCCGCCTTCAGGGTGTAGACACCGACGTTGGCACCGATGTCGATGAACGTCGAACCGGGCGCCAGGAAGCGATCCATGGCCATCAACTCGGGTTCGAGCTGGTCACGGTAGATGTAGACACCGCGGCCCCCATATCCGCGGCGGTTGAGGCCGGTCACGACGGCCCCGTTGGATAGTCGTGTTCGTAACCGGGACGAGCGGGGAGTCATCGCGACTCGCACCATCCGCCAGAACACGCGCAGATGTTGGATGCTGATCATGTGATCCGACCTCCACGCTGGCGGCCGCTGCCGCTCCAACGGCTTCGCGGTTCCGCTCTTCATGCCGCCTGCGCGGCCTCCCGGGCGATGCGGCGGTAGTGGAAGCTCTTGACGATCGCCGCTCCACAATGTCCAGCCAGCGCCTGCAACGCCCGCGAGTGCATGGCCACGAATGGCTCGTCCACGTCGATCCGGGCGACGGACAGGACGCCCAGGGCGGTGTTCTCGAAGCGGATCGCCACGCACAGCGCTGAGCGGGGAGCGCGGGGCAGCCTGAGCTCGTCGCCCAGACGACTGCACATCTCCGCGGAGTCGACGATCAGAGCCTCACGGCTGGCGAAGACATACCCCACCACCCCCTCGCCCGGCCGGATCGCCTCGACATCCCCATCCACGGCTTTCTTCCCGACCGAAGCCACGACCTCGAGCAGCCCGCCGCGCGGGTCGTACAGGTGAACCGTCGAGTGATCCGCTTCGAGGCAGGGAAGCACGCGGCTCGCAGCCAGCCGGAGTATCTCCGGGACATCCATCTTGTGGGCGAGTTCGCTGCTCGTATCGAGCAGCGACAGGATCTCGGTCAGTCTCCCTTGGAAGGCGGCCGCGCGCACCGCGAGCCTCTGAACCTCGATCTCCCTGACGGCGAGCTCGCGGTGCCTCAGAGTGGCGTAGAGCACGAACAGGAACACGAGCCCGACCAGCCCTCCCACGATGGCCCCGTAGCTCGTCCGCGGGAGGACCACGAACGCGGCGTTCTCGAGCTGTGACTGGCTCAGAATCGCGACTGCGACTGCCAGCCCGAGCAGGAGAGTCGCGGCGAGCCCCCAGAGCCAGCGCCGCTTGCGTTCCGAATCAGGAAGTCCGATCACGCTCCTGGCCTCCTCGAAGGGTGAATCGCTTGTGCGAGACGGGCCCGTGTCCTGGATGCACAGGCACACCGAACTCACCGGCATACGTATCGGCCGGAATGGCGCGAATACACAGTGAACTCCGGGTCCGGGCGCGGGGCCATGCACATGTCGCGAGAGCGACCTAGGGTGGAACAACTAGGGACCTCGACGCGGTCGGCAGGGGACGGCGTGCGGCCCCTTCACTCACGGGGTGATGATCTTGTTGCGCACCGCGTAGCGCACCAGCTCACTCACCGAATGGAGGTTGAGCTTGCGCATGACATTCGAGCGGTGGGCCTCGACCGTCTTGGGACTGATCGAGAGTTCGGCGGCGATCTCTCTCGCGCTGCAGCCCTCGGCCAGCCGCTGGACGATCTCGCGCTCGCGAGGGGTCAGGCTGGGTTTGGCGGGACGGCCGGAGCCCTCGGATTCGAGGTAACCCGAGAGCAACGCACCAGAGGCCCCGCTGGAGAAGAACGTCCGATTCTGCCGCACCGCCTCGATGGCTGTGATCAGCTCGCGGCTGGCGTCCGACTTGAGGACGTAAGCATGAGCTCCCGCTTCAAGTACCTGCCGCTCGAGCTGGTCGGATTCGTGCATGGTGAGGATCACGACTTCGGTCGTGGGCGCCGCCGCGAGGATACGGCGCGTCGCCTCGAGGCCATTGAGCACCGGCATCGTGAGATCCAGAACCGCCACGTCCGGCCTGGTCTGGGCGGCCAACTGCATCGCCTCACGTCCGTCCGCGGCCTCGCCGCACACCTGCCATCCGGGCTTGGACTCGAGGAGCGTCCTCAGGCCCTGTCTCACGACCTCGTGGTCGTCCGCGATCAGGATTCGCATGGCGGTCGTCCGTCCGCGGCGCCAAACGGGATGGTGGCCGCCACGGTCGTTCCCGAAGCGCTGCTCTGGAACTCGAGCCGGCCGGCGAGCTGGCGGACGCGCTCGCGCATCCCGGGGATGCCCACACCCAGTCCGGCGATTCCGTCGGGGGACTCGGCGGCGCGCCGCGCGATCCCACGCCCCTGATCGGCCACTTTGAGCGTCACCTCGCCCGTCGTGAAGCCGAGTTGTACGACAGCGGTCGGACTATGCGAGTGGCGGATGACGTTGGACAGGCATTCCTGAACGATGCGGAGCAGGACGATCTCGATCTCAGGGTCCAGCCGCGGGAAACCGGGTGAGACTTCGAAAGTCATGGCGATCCGGCTGCGCTCCGCCATGCCCTGCACGTACTGGCGCAACGCCGGCACCAGGCCGCACTCGTCCAGCAACGGCGGGTGGAGCAGGTAGGCGAGCGTGCGAACGCCGTCCGCGCACCGGTCGAGATTCACACGACACCGGGCGAGGGCGTCGCGCGCACGCGGGCCCAAGCATGCGTCCGGGCCGTCGAGCAGCGCCAGGTCGAGCGAGAGAGCCGCCAGGTGCTGCGAGGCATGGTCGTGCAGCTCGCGCGCGATACGGCGCCGCTCCTCGTCCTGGATCTTGAGGAGCCGCGCGGAAAGACTGCTCACAGCCGCCTCGGCCTTCTCCCTGGGCGTCAGATCGCGCAGCATCAGGAGGTGGGCGAATGGCTCGATGTTGGCGACCGCGACGTACTCG
>CAYHRW010000008.1:0-24191 GCA_964359105.1 uncultured bacterium | reverse complement strand
ATCCGTCCGCTCAGCCTCCGACCGGGAGGCTTGCATGAGTGGACATCATACAAGCCCCGCGCCCCGCCCATTCGCGAGCGCGCTGGTGGTGGCGCGCGAGGAGTACCGCCGCGCGCTCGAGGCGCGCTGGCTGTTCGGCTTCGCCGCGCTGTTCACCGCGCTGGTGCTCGGGCTCTCGTGGTTCGGCCTGGCGCAGACCCGCGACCTCGGCTTCCAGGGCTTCGCGCGCGTCACGCTGAGCCTGATGAACCTGGTGCTCTTCATCGTGCCGCTCACCGGGCTCCTGCTGGGCGTGACCAGCATCGCCGGCGGCGGCGAGAGCCTCTCGCTGCTGCTGGCGCAGCCGGTCTCGCGCGGGCAGGTGCTGGCCGGCAAGTTCCTCGGCCTCGCCGCCGCGCTCGGAGTGGCGCAGGCGGTGGGCTTCGGCGGCGGGGGCGTGGTGGTGGCGCTCAACGCCGGCGCCGATCAGGCGCGCGGGTTCATCGCGCTCACCGGGCTGGCGCTCATCCTGGGGTGGCTCAGTCTCGCCACCGGGCTGTGCATCGCCGCGGCCTGGCCGGACCGGCTCAAGGCGATGTCCGCGGCACTGCTGTTGTGGCTGCTGATGGTCGTGGCCTACGACCTGGTCGTGCTCGGCGCCACCTCGATGTTCCGGGGCGTGCCGCTGCAGACCGTGCTGTTCCCCGCGCTGCTGCTGAACCCGGTGGACCTGGCGCGCGTGCTCACCACGCTCGCCGTGGGTTCCGGCGCCCTGCTCGGCCCGACCTCGGCGGTGCTGGTGAAGCTGTTCGGCGGCGCGGGCGGCGTGGCGCTCGGCCTCGGGGTGCTGGTGCTCGAGACCGCCGTCCCGCTGGCGATCGCCGCTCGCCAGTTCCGCCGCCGGGACTGGTAGCCCCGCGCCCTCGCGCCCCGCCGGTTGCCACGCCCCGGCGCACCCTCTATAAAGAACCCCGCGCCACCGCACGCCGCGCCGGGGGCCACCGTTGCTACCCAGTACTCGGGCTGACTGCACGCGCGTGCAGGCCAGGTGACCCGTTAGCTCAGTCGGTAGAGCACCTGCCTTTTAAGCAGGGTGTCGCTGGTTCGATTCCAGCACGGGTCACCAGTCCTCCGTGCCCGTGGCCTCGCGCTTCTCCATCCCCCCGCGGGCAACGCCGGAGACTTCAGGAGCCCTTGAATTCCCGGCCGCGGTCAATATTGTGCAAACCCACCGGAAGGCGGGCTGCATCTCTAGTGTCCGTGGACCGGGACGATGCCAGCAGGGCCCGGGTCCATCCGCGGCCGCGACCGTACCCACCAGTGGCCAGCCAGCGGAGCGACAAGAAGTGGATTGCAACGAAGTCCTGGAGCAGCTCGCGGACTACCTCGACGAGGAGGCGCGGGCGGAGCTGTGCAGGGAGATCGAGGAGCACCTCAAGGGGTGCCACAACTGCCAGCTCGAGGTCGACACCATCAAGAAGACCATCGTGCTCTACCAGGCCGACGACCGGAGCCGGCGCATCGTCGTGCCGATCCACGTGAGCAGGAAGCTGGAGAAGGCCCTGGCCGACGCGTACCAGGAAGGCACCGGGACCGACCCCTCGGATTGACACCCCGGCGCTGCCGCTCCTAGACTGCTACGCCTCATGAGCTCATGAAGGCCCGCGGGGCGAACCCGTGGGCCGTTTCGTCAGGTCCGGCGGGGCATGCATGCAGAGCATCGGCATCCTCGGTCTGCCGCGGTCGGGCAAGACCACGCTGTTCGAGATCCTCATGCAGAGCGCCGCGGCGCACGCCGCGCACGCGGGCCGCGAGCAGATGGGCGTCGTGCGCGTGCCGGACGAGCGGCTCGAGCGGCTCGCCGCCGTCGTCCGGCCGAAGAAGACCACGCACGCCCAGGTCGAGTTCATGGACAGCGGTGCGGCACGCGGAGGCCGGGAGGCGGTCTCGGCGCGGGCCGCGGCACGCGGGCCCGACCTCTTCTCGGGGGTGCGCCTGTGCGACGCCTTCCTCGCCGTGGTGCGCGACTTCGAGAATCCCGCGGAACCGGCCGCGGGCGGCGTGGATCCGGCCCGGGATCTGCGCACGCTCGAGGACGAGTTCATCCTCAACGACCTCGGCATCGTGGAGAACCGCCTCGAGCGGCTCGCCCGGGAGCTGCGCGTCGGCAAGAAGGAGGTCGAGCGCGAGCACGGTGTGCTCGCGCACGTGAAGAGCCTGCTCGAGGCGAGCCGGCCGCTGCGCGGCGAGAGCTTCGAGCCGGAGGAGGCGAAGCTCATCAAGGGCTTCCAGTTCCTGTCGCAGAAGCCGCTGCTCGTGGTGTACAACCAGGACGATGCTGCGACGCGCACGCCGCCCGAGGCGGGCCGGGGCGCGCTGGCGCTGGGGCTGCGGGCACACCTCGAGCGCGAGATCGTCGCGTTGCCGCCGGAGGAGCGCCCGGCGTTCCGGGCGGAGCTGGGGCTCGTCGAGGACGGCCTCACGCTCGTCATCCGGGCGTGCTACCGGTTGCTCGGCCTCATCTCGTTCTTCACCCTGGGGCCCGAGGAGGTGCGTGCCTGGACCGTGCGCCGGGGCGAGACGGCGGGCGAGGCGGCGGGCGAGATCCACACCGACATGGCGAAGGGCTTCATCCGCGCCGAGGTCACGTCCTGGGAGCACATGGTCGAGGTCGAAGGGCACAGCGGGAAGGCGCGCGAGAAGGGCTGGCTCAGGGTCGAGGGGCGCGATTACGTCGTGCAGGACGGCGAGTGCCTGCTCATCCGGTTCAACAAGTGACCGCGAGGGGGCACGCGATGGGACTCGGCAGAGCAGCGGTGGTGGCGGCGCTGCTGGCGCTCGCGCCGGCGGCGGCGGGCGCGGCGGGGAAGCTCGAGAACGTGGGCGGCCACCTCGCCCTGGGCTACGCGAAGCTGTTCACGACCGACGCCCCGGGCGGATCGCTGTCGCTCGCGGGCGGGCTCGACTATCCCGTGAGCGCGACGCTGCGCGCCGGCGTGGGCATCGGCTACCACCTGCTCGGCAGCCGCATCGTCGAGCGCGGCAGCCTGTTCGCTTCGGTGGACTACAGCCTGTTCGAGGCCGAGGCGCTGGTGCACTGGCAGCCGCGGAGCCTGGGGCCGGTCGCGCGGCTCTCGGTGGGTCCCGCGCTGCTCGCGGCGAACGGCACGCTCTCGACCGCCGGCGGGGGCGCGGGCTTCAGCGACCTCGCGGTGGAGGAGCTGGCGCCCGGCTTCGCCGCGGGAGCCACGCTCATGTCGAAGCGGCCCGCGCCGGTCAGGATCGGTCTCGACCTCGGCACGCGCGTCGGGTTCCTCGGCCGGCGCCACGAGACCTGGACGCTCGTCACCG
Source organism: uncultured bacterium (assembly GCA_964359105.1). Taxonomy (GTDB): domain Bacteria; phylum Eisenbacteria; class RBG-16-71-46; order RBG-16-71-46; family RBG-16-71-46; genus JACRPT01. The sequence continues at coordinate 20,861 of CAYHRW010000008.1, read as the reverse complement.
CGCGGGTCGCGGTCCACTACTGACCCATCCGCCGGCCGCTGCCGCGAGCGCGGTCCGACCGCGGGTCCCGCCCGGCCGCCGGCTTTGACACCCCTCCGGGCTGCCTTTAGACTGCCTCCCCTGCAACTCCTTCGGGGCGGGGTGACAAGTCCCCACCGGCGGTAGAGCCCGCGAGCGGAGGCGTCCGGCGCCTTGCAGTGAACCAGCCGGACGTGACTGCTGACCCGGTGAGATTCCGGGGCCGACCGTGAAAGTCGGGATGGAAGAAGGAGGGAGGCCGGGCTTTGCCCGTCCCGAGCCTTTGGCTTGCTCCGCCCCGTGGAGAACGCCACGGGGCTTTTGATTTGGGGGACACAGGGTGAGGAAGAACGGCAGCGACGCCTCGCGCATCATGGCCCGTGCGCTCGAGCTGGCCGCGAAGGGGTGCGGCCGCACCAGCCCGAACCCGGCCGTCGGCGCGGTGGTGGTGCGTGGCGGGCGCATCGTGGGCGAGGGCTGGCACCGCTGCGCCGGCGCCGACCACGCCGAGGTGGTCGCGCTCCGGCAGGCCGGGGAGAAGGCGCGCGGCGCCACCATGGTCGTGACCCTCGAGCCGTGCGCGCACCACGGCCGTACCCCGCCGTGCGTGGACGCGCTCATCCGCGCCGGGATCGCGCGCTGCGTCGTGGCGGTGCGCGACCCGCACGCGATCGTGAACGGCCGGGGCCTGCGCCGGCTGCGCCGGGCCGGCATCGCGGTCGAGGTGGGGCTCATGGGCGAGGCGGCGCGCGACCTGCTGGGCGGCTACTGGCTGGCGCACACCGCCGGCCGGCCGCGGGTCACCTGGAAGCTGGCGGTCACGCTCGACGGCAAGGTCGCCGACCGCTCGCGGCGCTCGAAGTGGATCACCGGCCCCGAGGCGCGCCGCATGGTGCACGCGCTGCGCGCCGGCTCCGATGCGGTGGTGATCGGCGCGGGCACTGCGCGCGCCGACGACCCGCGGCTGACCGCGCGCGCGCGCGGCAGCCGTCCGGGCGGCCAGCGACAGCCGCTGCGGGTGGTGTGCGACACGCGGCTCCGGCTGCCGCTCACCCTGCGCCTGTACGGCCCCGCGCTCGCGAAGGGCACGGTGGTGGCCTGCGGGCCCGGCGCTCCGGTCGCGCGGCAGGCGGCGCTCGAGCGGCGCGGCGTGACGGTGTGGCGGCTGCCGCTCAAGGGCGGGTGCGTCTCGCCGGCCGCGCTGGCGGGCCGGCTCGCGCGCGAAGGGCGCTACGAGGTGCTGCTCGAGAGCGGGCCCACGCTCGGCACCGCGTGGCTCCGGGCCGCGCTGGTGGACCGCATCGCCCTCTTCACCGCGCCCACCGTGCTGGGGGCGGAGGGCCTGCCGTGGCTGGGGGCCCTCGGCCGCGGCTCGCTCGCACGCTCGCTGCCCGGCCGCATCACCGCGCAGGCTGGCGTGGGCCGCGATGCGTTCGTGATGGTGGAGCTGGCGGAGGAGGGACGCTGATGTTCACCGGGATCGTCGAGGAGACCGGACGCATCGAGCGCGTCGAGGAGCGCCCCGCCGGGCGGCGCTTCTGGATCGGCGCGCGCCGCGTGCTCGAGGACGCGAAGGTCGGCGACAGCATCGCCGTGAGCGGCTGCTGCCTCACCGCCGTCGCGGTCGAGCCCGGCCACTTCGTCGTCGAGGCCGTGCCCGAGACCCTGAGCTGCACCACGCTGGGCAGCTGGCGCGAGGGCGAGCCGGTGAACCTCGAGCGCTCGCTCACGCTCGACCAGCGGCTCGGCGGCCACCTGGTGCAGGGCCACGTGGACGGCGTGGGCGAGGTGACCGCCGTGGTCCCCGAGGGTGACGGCACGCGCGTCACGATCGCGATCCCCGCGGCGCTGCGACGCTTCGTCGCCGAGAAGGGCTCGCTCGCCGTGGACGGCGTGAGCCTCACCGTGGCCGCCGCGCGCGCCGACGCCTGCGAGATCGCGCTGATCCCGTACACCCTCGCCGTCACCGTGGCGGGCCGCTATGCGCCCGGCCGCAGGGTGAACCTCGAAGTGGACCTGCTCGCGCGCTACCTGGCGCGCCTGCTCGAGGAGTCCGGCTGGCCGGCCCGGGCCCCGATCCCGGGGAGGACGAGTTGAAGAAGACGAGGAAGAGCGCACCGCGCCGCGCTCCCGAGCCGGGCGCGCCGGCCGCCAACGGCACCCGCGGCCGGAGCGCGCGCCGCACGTCCGTCACCCCCGACGTCGCGCTCACCGTCGAGCGGGCCGTGGCGCGCATCAAGGCCGGGAAGATGGTCATCGTGGTGGACGACGCCAGCCGCGAGAACGAGGGCGACCTCGTGTTCGCCGCCGAGAAGGCCACTCCCGGGCTGGTCAACTTCGCCGTCAAGCACGGGCGCGGCATCCTGTGCGCGCCGATGGCGCCCGAGCTCGCCGACGCCCTCGGCCTGAAGCTCATGGTGCAGCACAACACCGCCAAGTTCGGCACGCCCTTCACCGAATCGGTGGACGCGCTCGAGGGCACCACCACCGGCACCTCCGCGTTCGACCGCGCCAGGACCCTGCGCGTGCTCGCCGACCCGCGCACCCGCGCCGGCGACCTGGTGCGTCCCGGCCACATCTTCCCGCTGCGCGCGGTGCCCGGCGGCGTGCTGCGGCGCGCCGGCCACAGCGAGGCCGCGCCCGACCTGTGCCGGCTCGCCGGGCTGCGCCCGGTCGCCGCGGTGTGCGAGATCCTCGAGGACAGCGGGCGCATGGCGCGGCTGCCCGAGCTCGAGGCCTTCGCGCGCCGCCACCGGCTCGGCGTGCTCACCGTCCGCGACCTCATCGAGTGGCGCCGCAAGCGCGAGGTGCTGGTGAAGCGCGTGGTGTCCGTGCCGCTCCCCACGCTCGAGGGCGGGTTCCAGCTCCACCTCTACGAGAGCCTGCTCGAGGGCGACCACCACGTCGCGCTGGTCAAGGGGAGCGTGCGGCGGGGCGGCCCCGTGCTGGTGCGGGTCCACTCGCAGTGCCTGACCGGCGACGTGTTCGGCTCGCAGCGCTGCGACTGCGGGCCCCAGATGCACGCCGCGCTCCGGGCGATTGCGAAGCGGGGCCGCGGCGTGTTCCTCTACCTGCGGCAGGAGGGGCGCGGCATCGGGCTCGCGAACAAGATCAGGGCGTACGCGCTCCAGGACCAGGGCCTCGACACCGTCGAGGCCAACGTGCGGCTCGGCTTCGCCCCCGACCTGCGCGACTACGGCATCGGCGCCCAGATCCTGTGCGACCTGGGGGTGCGGGAGATCGAGCTGCTCACCAACAACCCGAGGAAGATCGTGGGCCTCGAGGCCCACGGCCTGAGGATCGTCAAGCGCGTGTCCATCGCCATCCGGCCGACGCGTCACAACCGGCGCTACCTGGCGGCCAAGCGCGACAAGCTCGGCCACCTGCTCGATCTCAAGCTGGGGGAGACGTGAGCGCCGTCACGCCCGAGCCGGACGCGCGCGGCTGCCGCTTCGCGGTGGTGGCCGCGCGCTGGAACGAGGCCTACGTCCGCCGCCTGGTGGACGCGGCGCTCGACGTGCTCGCGCGCCACGGCGCGGCGGCCGGCGACATCGAGGTCACCTGGGTGCCGGGTTCGCTCGAGCTGCCGCTCGCCTGCCTGTGGGCCGCGAAGAGCGGGCGGTGGGACGCCGTGCTCGCCTTCGGCGTGGTCGTCCGGGGGGAGACCGAGCACTTCCGCCTGGTGGCCGACGTCTCGGCGCACGGGCTCGGCCGGGTCGCGCTCGACACCGGCGTGCCGGTCCTGAACGGCGTGCTCGCCGCGCACCACGTGAGCCAGGTCGCGGACCGCACCGGAGGCGCGATCGGCAACCGCGGCGCCGAGGTCGCGCTCGCCGCCATCCGCATGGCGCGGCTGCGGCGCGCGGCGGAGCCGCGGTGACGCGGGCCCCCGGCGCGCGTCGGCGCGCGCGCGAGGTGGTGTTCCGCATCGCCTACCAGTGCGACCTCACCGGCGACTCCTGCGCCGAGGCGTGGCGTGCGCTCGGCGAGGGGGAGCGCCTGAGCGAGGACCAGCGCCGGCTGGTGGAGGACGTGGTGGGGGTGCTCGCGCACCGCGGCGCGGAGGTGGACCGCGAGCTCGCGCAGGCGGCCGAGCACTGGCCGCTCGAGCGCCTCGCCGCCACCGACCGCTCGGTGCTGCGCGTCGCGGTGGCCGAGCTGCTGGGGCAGCTTGGCACGCCGGCGCGCGTGGTGGTGGACGAGGCGATCGAGATCGCCAGGCGCTACGGCTCCGAGGACTCCGGGCGCTTCGTCAACGGCGTGCTCGACCGCCTGGCGCGGCGGCTGCGGCCGGACGAGTTCTGATGCTGCGCGCGATCGTCTCGGACATCCACGGCAACCTCGAGGCGCTCGAGGTCGTGCTCGCCGACGTGCGGCGCGCCGGCGCCGGCGCCCTGGTGTCCCTCGGCGACTTCGTCGGCTACGGCGCCTCGCCCAACGAGTGCATCGACCGGCTCCGCCCGGGCATCGAGGCCGCGGTGGCGGGCAACCACGATCTCGCCGCCTGCGGCAAGCTCAGGCTCGGCTACTTCAACCCCGACGCCGCGGCCGCGGCGCGCTGGACCGACGCCGCGCTCACTCCCGAGAACCGCGCGTGGCTGGCGGACCTGCCGTTCCGCGCGCAGTGGGCGGGCGCGCTGCTGGTGCACGCCTCGCCGGCCGAGCCTTCGGAATGGAACTACGTGCTGTCGCCGGCCGACGCGGCCCTCGAGCTCGAGGCGTTCGAGGAGCCGCTGTGCTTCATCGGACACTCGCACTACCCGGGCACGTTCGGCGTCGAGGGCCGCAGGATCCGCTACACCCGCGACCACGAGGTGAGGCTCGAGCCCGGACACCGCTACCTGGTGAACGTGTCGAGCGTGGGCCAGCCGCGCGACAGCGACCCGCGCGCCGGCTATCTGCTGTGGGACGACGAGGCGGGCTGGCTGCGCCACGTGCGCCTCGAGTACGACGTGGCGGGAGCGATGCGCCGCATCCACGAAGCCGGGCTGCCGCGGTCCCTCGCCGAGCGGCTCCAGTGGGGGGAGTGACCGTGCCCGCACGCCCCGCGCGCGCCTCGACGCTCGAGCACTGGGAGTCCTACTGGAAGGGCCACGTCAACCTCGAGGAGACCTACTCGACCGGTGGCCGGCTGGCGCGCGAGATCCTGGCCGACGGCCCGGTGGCGGGGCGCGCCGTGCTCGAGGTGGGCGCGGGCTCGGGGCGCGACCTGCTGGGCCTGGCGCGCGCCGGCGCGACCGGCGTGGTGCTCGACTACTCGCCCGCGTCGCTCGAGCTGGTGCGGCGCCAGGCGCGGTCGCAGGGGCTCTCCGTGCACCTGGTGCAGGCCGACGCGCTGCGCATGCCGTTCCGCGACGGCACCTTCGACGTGGTGTTCCACCAGGGACTGCTCGAGCACTTCCGCGATCCCCTGCCGCTGCTGCGCGAGAACGCGCGCATCACCCGGCGCGGCGGGCGCGTGGTGGTGGACGTGCCGCAGACCTTCCACCTCTACACCGCGATGAAGCAGCTCCTGATCGCCTTTGGCCGCTGGTTCGCGGGCTGGGAGACCCAGTTCACCCCCGGCGGGCTCGAGCGGCTGCTGGCGGCGAGCGGGCTCGCGGTGAAGCGCACCTACGGCGAGTGGATGGTGCCGGGCCTGTGGTACCGCGTGCTGCGCGAAGTCCTCAAGCGCGGCCTGCGCGTGACCCTGCCGCTCGATCCCGCCGGCCCGCGCTGGTGGCGCGGCGGGTGGGACGCGGTTCGTGCGCGGCTCGCGCGGGTTCACCCCGCGCTCTACACCTGCCACGTCATCGGCACGGTGGCCGAGAAGCCCGAAAGGCCATGACCGGCGCCCGGCACCTGGTCGCGGTGAACTTCCGCGATCCCGCACACCCCGAGGCGGGCGGGGCGGAGCTCCACCTCGAGGAGATCCTGCTCGAGGCGGTGCGGCGCGGGTGGCGCGTCACCTGGCTGGCCAGCGGCTTCCCGGGCGGCGCGCGCGAGGCCGAGCACCGCGGCATGCGCGTGCTGCGGCGCGGCGCGTGGTGGAACTTCAACTGGGTGGTGCCGCGCGTGCTGGCCGGCGAGCTGGCGAGCCCGCCGCCCGACCTGGTGATCGAGGACATCAACAAGGTGCCGTGCCTCACGCCGCTGTGGACGCGGGTGCCGGTCGCGGCGGTGGTGCCGCACCTGTTCGGGACCACCGCGTTCCGCGAGGCCGACCTGGTCTCGGCCTGCTACGTGCAGCTGCTCGAGGCCCTCATCCCGGGGGTCTACGCGCGCGCGTCGTTCCTCGCCATCTCCGAGAGCACGCGCGACGACCTGGTGCGGCGCGGCATCCCGCGCGCGCGCGTCGCGGTCGTCCACTGCGGGCTGGACCACTCCTCCTACCGGCACGATCCGGCGGTGGCGAAGGCCGCGGAGCCCACCATCCTGTTCATCGGCCGCCTGCGCCGCTACAAGGGCGTGGACTGGGTGATGCGCGCCATGCCCCGGGTGCGCGCGGAGGTGCCGCAGGCGCGGCTCGAGGTCATCGGCGACGGGCCGTTCGCGCCCGGGCTCAGGCGCGCGGCGCGGTCGCTGGGCGTCGAGCACGCGATCGCGTTCCGCGGCTTCCTGCCCGGAGCCGAGAAGGTGCGCGCGCTCCAGTCGGCCTGGGTGCTGGTGCAGCCCTCGCCCAAGGAGGGCTGGGGTCTCACCGTGGTCGAGGCGGGGGCGTGCGGGACCGCGGTGGTCGCGGCGGACAGTCCGGGCCTGCGGGACTCGGTGCGGCGCGACGAGACCGGTCTGCTGGTGCCGTTCGGCGACGACGCCGCGCTGGCCGGCGCGCTGGCGCGGGTGCTCGGGGACGGCGCGCTGCGCGGGCGGCTCGAGCGCGCCGGGCGCGAGTGGGCGGCGCGCTTCACCTGGCCCGACTGCGCGAGACGCTCGCTCGACGCGCTGCTGCCGGGCGCGGGGAGGGACTGACCGTGGCCGGGTTCGGCGCGGGGCGGCCGGGGTGGAAGGGGATCGCGCTCATCGCCGCCAAGATGGCCTTGAGCCTGGGGATGATGGTGTTCCTGTTCTCGCGCATCCCGCTGGCGAGCGTCACGCACGCGCTGCGCCAGGCCGACCCGCGCTGGCTCGCGGGCGCGGCGGCGCTGCTCCTGTTCAGCAACACGCTGGGGTCCCACCAGTGGAACCGGCTGCTCCACGCGGCCGGCATCCGCATCCCGTTCTGGAAGGTGTTCAGCTACTACCACGTCGGGCTGTTCTTCAACAACTTCCTGCCCGCGAACATCGGCGGCGACCTCGCGCGGGTACTCGACGCCTCGCGCTACGGCTCGAGCCGCGCCACCGCGTTCTCGACCGTGCTGATGGACCGCCTGGTCGGCACGGTGACGCTCGCCACCCTGGCGCTGGTCACCACGCTGGCGATCCTCTTCCCGTCCCCCGACGCTCCGCCGGCCCTGCGGCACTTCCATTTCCCGCTGCTCTACCTGGCGGTCGTGGGCTTCTTCGCCTTCAGCGTCACGCTGCTGTGGGCGGTGCTCCACCCGGCGCTGCTGCCGGTGGTCGAGCGGGTGCTCGCGCGCGTGGGGCTGGGCGGCTTCGGGCCCGCGCTGGACGACCTGGCCGCGCGACTGCGCGATTTCCGCGACCAGCGGCGGCTCTTCATGGAGTTGTTCTCCGTGGCCGTGGTGATCCAGGTGGCCCGCATCGGCGTGCACGTGCTGGTCGCGTGGGCGCTCGGGCTGCACGTGCCCGTGCTCTACTTCTTCCTTTTCGTGCCGTTGCTCGCGGTGATAGTCTCCGTGCCTATCTCGTTGAACGGCATCGGCGTGCGCGAAGGCGCCGGGATCGCGCTGTTCCACCTCGTGGGCGTGGGCGCGGGGAGCGCCTTCTCGTTGCAGTTCACGACGTACCTCGTGGCGGTCGCGGTGAGCATGCTCGGCGGCCTGGTGTTCCTGGCCCGCATGCCGCGACGGCGCGCGGCGGCACGACGACAACGGAGGATCTCTTGACGGACCTGATGCGGCGCGCGACGTTCGCCCTCGGTCTCCTCGTCACGCTGCTGGCCGCGGTCGTCTACTTCATCACGCTCACGCCCACCGTGCCGTTCTGGGATTCGGGCGAGTTCATCGCGGTCTCGAACATCCTGGGCATCCCGCACCCGCCCGGGACGCCGTTCTACGTCATGATCGGCCGGATCGCCGCGATGCTGCCGTTCGCCACGATCGCCCAGCGCGTCAACGGGCTCTCCGCGCTGGCCTCGGCGCTGGCGGTCCTGCTCACCTACCTCACCACGCTGCGTCTGATCCGCATCGCCCAGGGTTCGAAGGGCACGGAGCGCACCCCGCTCCACGAGTGGATGGCGCAGGCCGGCGCCGTGGGCGCCGCGCTGATGCTCGCGTTCTCCGACAACTTCTGGGAGAACGCCATCGAGGCCGAGGTCTACGCGATGATGAGCCTGGCGCAGATCCTGGTGTTCTGGCTCGGCCTGCGCTGGTGGGAGGCGCACGAGAAGCGCCCGACCGCGGGCCCGCTGCTGGTGTGCGTCTACGTCCTGTGGGTCTCGGTGGGACTCCACCTCGGCGTCGGCATGATGGGCCTGACGCTCCTCGTGCTGGTGACGATGGTGGACCGCAGGGCGGCGCTGGTGTTCGCCATGCCGCTGCTCGCGGTGCTGGGCGTGACGTTCGGCCTCGAGACCATGGCGGGCGTCGTCATCCTGCTCTCGACCCTCACGTTCCTGGTGTTCGCGGCGCAGAAGAAGCTCTCCGCCTGGGTGGCGTGGGGTGCGGTGATCCCGGCGCTCCACGGGATGGCCTACGCGTTCGGCGACAAGGACTTCACCACCGGGTCCGCGGTGATCGCCACGGCCTCGGTGCTGGTGCCGCTCACGCTGCTGGCGTTGAAGACGCGCGAGGGGAAGGTCATCGCGCTCGCGCTGCTGCTGATGGCGGCGGGCTACTCGACCCACCTCTACCTGCCGATCCGCGCCGCGCAGCACCCGGCCATCAACGAGGGCAATCCGTCCAGCTGGGCGGCGATGCGCGACCTGCTCGAGCGCAAGCAGTACGGCCACAGCAGCATGTTCGTCCGGCGCGGCTCGCTCCAGAGCCAGCTCGACAAGGAGTTCTGGCGGTACTGGAAGCGGCAGTGGCCGCTGGCTTCGACGCTCAGGATGGACGGCCCGCTGCCCGAGCACGGCGAGCCGCGGCTGTGGATGATCATGCTCCCGCTGCTGCTGGGCGCCGCGGGCGCGGTGTGGCAGGCCCGGCGCGAGAAGGTGACGTTCCTCACCACCGCCACGCTCACCGCGTTCGCCACGGCGGGGATGATCCTGTTCCTCAACTTCAGCGACCGCGAGGTGCGCGACCGCGATTACTTCTTCGCCACCGGCTACCACGTCTACGCGGTGTGGATCGGCATGGGGATCGCGTGGGCCATCGCGTGGATCCGCGACTCGTTCGAAGCCGGAGCGCTGCGCACCTGGGCGACCGCCGGCGCGGCCGCGCTGCTGGTGGCGCAGCCTTTCGTGATCCTGAAGAACCTGTGGTACACGCACGACCGGAGCGGCAACTACGTGGCGCACGACTACGCCTACAACATGCTCGCGCCGCTCGCGCCGAACTCCTACGTGTTCACCAACGGTGACAACGACACCTTCCCGCTCTGGTACATGCAGGAGGTCGAGAACTTCCGCAAGGACGTGCGGGTGGTGAACCTGAGCCTGCTGAACACCGACTGGTACATCCAGCAGCTCAGGGACGACGAACCGAAGGTGCCGATGGACCTGAGCGACCAGGTCATCCGTGCGCTGGGCCAGGGCGCGATCCAGGACGCCTCGGGGCGCATCCTCTACACCAACCAGTTCATGGTGCAGCACATCATCGAGCACAGCCGCACGCCCGACGGCGGGTGGATCAAGCAGCCCTATTTCGCGGTGACGGTCCCCGATCACGTGGGCTTCGATCCCTACTTCACGCTCGAGGGCCTGGTCTACCGCGTGAACCCCGACAGCCTGCGTGGCCAGGTGGACGAGCCGGTGACGCGCCGCAACCTCTACGAGAAGTTCATGTACCGCGGGCTGTTCAACGCCGACGGGTCGTGGGACCGCAAGGTCTTCAAGGATGAGAACGCCTCGACGCTGACCCGCAACTACGCCGCCGCGCACGCCAGCCTGGCGTTCTACTACCACCGGCGGCGGCAGCTCGACGCCGCCATCGCCGAGATGGAGCGCGTGCAGCGCATGTTCCCGGACCTCGGCGAGATCCTGGTGCCGCTCGGCGGCTTCTACATGGAGAAGGGCGATACCGCGAAGGCCGTGGCGCTGTTCCACGCGCTCGCGACCGCCGCGCCGAACAACCCCGAGGTGCGCTACTACTACGGCGTGACGCTGTCGTTCCAGCGCGACCTCGCGGGGGCGACGCGCGAGTTCGACGCCGCGATCGCGCTCGACCCGGGCTATCCGCAGCCGTACTACGGCGCGTACTACACGCTCGCGCAGGCGGGACAGCGCGAGCGCGCGCTCGACTACCTGGAGCGGCTGGTGAACGCGAACCCGAACGAGGTCCAGGCGCGCCAGATCCTCGAGATGTCGCGCGGCTCCGTGCGGCCGGAGGGCGCGCTGCCGCCCCCGCCGGTCCCGCAACCCTGACGCGGAGGTCTCCATGGCCGAGCCGCATGCGCTGGTGACCGGAGCGGCCGGATTCATCGGCTCGACGCTGGTGGACCGCCTGCTCGAGTGCGGGGCGCGCGTGACCGGCGTGGACGCCTTCACCGACACCTACGACCCCGCCCTCAAGCGCCGCAACCTCGCGGGCGCGCTCGTGCATCCCGGCTTCCGGCTGCTCGAGCTCGACCTCGGCGCCGCCGACCTTTCGGCGCTCCCCGAGGTCCAGGTGGTGTTCCACCAGGCCGCGCAACCGGGAGTGCGCGCTTCGTGGGGGCGCGAGTTCGCGGCCTACACGCACCACAACGTGCTCGCGACCCAGCGGCTGCTCGAGCGCTACCGCGACGCCCCGCTCGAGCGCTTCGTCTACGCCTCGTCGTCGTCGGTCTACGGCGACGCCGAGCGCTTTCCCACGGGCGAGGACCTGCTGCCGCGGCCGTTCTCGCCCTACGGCGTCACCAAGCTCGCGGGCGAGCACCTGACCCTGCTCTACGGGCGCAACTTCGGCATGAAGGTGACGGCGCTGCGCTACTTCACCGTCTACGGGCCGCGCCAGCGGCCCGACATGGCGTTCCATCGCTTCTGCCGCGCGCTGCTGCGCGGCGAGCCCGTTACGGTCTACGGCGACGGCACCCAGTCGCGCGACTTCACGTACATCTCCGACGCCGCCGAGGCCAACCTGCGCGCCTGGGAGCGCAGCGCGCCGCAGGGCGTCTACAACGTCGGCGGCGGCTCGCAGGTCGAGGTGCGGGAGGCCATCGCGATCCTCGAACGTGCGCTCGGCGTGAAGGCCGCGCTGCGCTTCGAGCCGCGCCCGCCCGGGGACCCGCCGCGCACCCGCGCCGATGCCACGCGCCTCCACGCCGACCTCGGCTTCGTGCCCGCCACCGGCATCGAGCAGGGGCTCGCCGCCGAGGCCGAGTGGGCGCGGGGCCTCTACGCGGGAGCGCGATCGTGACGCCCGACGTCCGGAGCGCGGCGGACGCGGCCGCCCGCCAGGCGGCGGGGTTGCCCTTCACCAGCGTCGTCGTCGCGGCGTACAACGAGGCCGAGAGCCTGCCGGAGCTGCAGCGCGAGCTGGCCGCCGCGCTCGATGCGCTCGGGCGCCCGTGGGAGATCGTCTACGTGGACGACGGCTCGCGCGACGGCACCGACCGCGTGATCGAGGCCCTGGCCGCCGCCGACCCGCGCGTGCGTGGCGTGTCGCTGCGCAGCAACTTCGGCAAGTCGGCGGCGCTCGCGACCGGCTTCCGGCTCGCGCGCGGGGCGCTGGTCTTCACGCTCGACGCGGACCTTCAGGACGACCCCGCGGAGATGCCGCGGCTGGTCGAGGCGCTGGAGGGCGGGCTCGACCTGGTCTCGGGCTGGAAGCAGAAGCGCCGCGACCCGCCGACCAAGACCGTGCCCTCGAAGCTCTTCAACCTGGTGACCTCGATGGCCGCCGGGGTGCGGCTCCACGACTTCAACTGCGGCTTCAAGCTCTACCGCCGCGAGGTGGTCGAGGCGATCGAGGTCTACGGCGAGCTGCACCGCTTCATGCCCGCGCTCGCGCACTGGAAGGGCTTCAAGGTGGGGGAGGTCCCGGTCCACCACCGCGCGCGCCGGCACGGGAAGAGCAAGTTCGGCGCGGCGCGCTTCGTGAACGGCTTCCTCGACCTGATGGCGGCGGCCTTCATCTCCACGAGCGCGCTGAAACCCCTCCACGTGTTCGGGCGCATCGGCCTGCTGTTCCTGCTGGGCGGCGCGGCGCTGGGGCTGTGGTTCGTGGCGCAGTGGGCCGGCGGCGCTCCGCTCCGGGTGCGGCCGCTCATGCTGTTCGGCGCCACGCTGGTCATGCTCGGCATCCAGCTGATCCTGATGGGACTGCTGGGCGAGATGATCGCCCACATGGGAGCCCACGCCGCCTACCCGGTGCGGCGGCGCTACAACCTGGACGAGTCCGCGTGATCGCCTTCATCCTGGCGGGCGGCCTCGGCACGCGCCTGCGTCCCCGCTTCGGCGACCTGCCGAAGGGCCTGGCGCCGCTCGGCGGCCGGCCGTTCCTGGCGCGCCAGCTCGAGTGGCTGGCCGCGCACGGCGTGCGCCGGGCGGTGCTGTGCGCGGGCTACGGCGCGGACCGGCTGCGCGAAACACTCGGCGACGGCGCGGCGCTCGGGGTCCGGCTCGAGTACTCGGTGGAGGACGAGCCGCTCGGCACCGGCGGGGCGCTGCGGCTGGCCGGGCGCTTCGTGGACGGGCCGGCGCTGGTGGCGAACGGCGACACGCTGTCCGACTGCGACCCCTGGCTGCTCGAGCGCGCGCGCTGGGAGCGCGGCGCGCTCGGCGCGGTGGCGCTCTACCGCGTCGAGGACGCGGCGAGCCGCGGCCGGGTGGAGTGTGACGACGGCGGCCGCGTCGTGCGCTTCGTCGAGAAGGACGAGTCCCACCGCGGCCCGGCGTGGGTGAACGGCGGGCTCTACGCGTTCGCGCCCTGGCTGTGGCGGCGCATGCCGGTGGCCGCGGCGTTCTCGCTCGAGCGCGAGCTGCTGCCCGCGCTGGCCGCCGAGGGGCGGCTCGCCGGGGTGGCGCTCGAGGGCGCGTTCTGCGACATCGGCACGCCCGAGGAATGGGAGCGGGCGGAGCGGAGGTTCACGGCGTGAGGCCGGCCTCCTACCTGCGCGCGCGCGCGCCGCTCAGGCTCTCGTTCTGCGGCGGCGGCACCGACGTGTCGCCTTACCCGGAGGAGCACGGCGGCATGGTGCTCTCCGCCACCATCAACCAGTACGCCTACGCGTCGCTGCGTCCGCGGCGCGACTCGCGGCTCACGCTCGCGAGCCTCGACTACGACATGGTGGCGCGCTACGACCACCCGCGCCGCATGCGCTTCGACGGCAACCTCGACCTCATCAAGGCGGTGGTGCGCGCCTTCAGGGTCCGGCGCGGCGTCGACCTGTGGGTGCACTCCGACGCCCCGCCGGGCTCGGGCCTGGGCTCCTCGTCCACGCTGGTGGTGGCGCTGATCGGCGCGATGGCCGAGTGGGCGGGCCGCCCGATGTCGGGCTACGAGGTGGCCGAGCTGGCCTACCGCATCGAGCGCGTGGACATGGGACTCTCGGGCGGGCGGCAGGATCAGTACGCCGCGGCGTTCGGCGGGTTCAACTTTATCGAGTTCCACGCCGATGCCACGGTGGTGAACCCGCTCCGGATCCGCCCGGAGGTGCTGAACGAGCTCGAGTACCGCCTGCTGCTCTGCTACATGGGGCAGACGCGGCAGTCGGCGCGCATCATCGAGCGGCAGACCGCGTCCTACCGGCAGGGGCGCCGCCCGGTGGTCCAGGCGCTCCACCGGCTCAAGCGGGAGACGCTCGAGATGAAGAAGGCGCTGCTGCTGGGGAAGGTGGACGCGATCGGCGAGCTGCTCCACGAAGCCTGGGAGAACAAGAAGAAGCTCGACGCGGACATCTCGAACTCGCGGGTGGACCGGCTCTACCAGCTCGCGCGCAAGGAGGGCGCGATCGGCGGCAAGATGCCGGGCGCGGGCGGCGGTGGCTACTTCCTGTTCCTCACCCGCTTCGACCGCAAGCATCGCGTGGCCGCGGTCCTGGAGAAGCACGGCGGCCAGGTGGTGCCGTTCCAGTTCGAGCGGCGCGGGCTCCTGACCTGGTCGTCGGGCCCGCGCTGACGCCTTCCATGCGCATCGCGCTGCTCGGACCCCTGGCCCCGTGGCGCGGCGGGCTCGCGCAGTACCTCGGGCTGCTGGGCGAGGCGCTGTCCACCCGCGCCGAGGTGCGCGCTGTCACCTTCACCCGGCAGTATCCCGGGCTGCTGTTCCCGGGACGCACCCAGTTCGACCCGAGCGCGGAGCGCCCGGGCTTCCCGGTCGAGCCGCTGCTCGATTCGATTGGACCGCCGAGCTGGCGCCGCACCGCCGTCCACCTCGAGCGCTTCGCGCCCGGCGCGGTCGTCCTCAAGTGGTGGATGCCGTTCTTCGGGCCCGCGTTCGCCTCGGCGGTGGGGCCGCTGCGCCGGCGTGGCACGCGGGTGGTGCTGGTGTGCGACAATCTGATCCCGCACGAGCGCCGTCCCCTGGACGGCGCCTTCACCCGCTGGATGCTGCGCAACTCGGACGGCTACCTGGTCATGTCGGAGAGCGTCGAGCGCGATCTCAGGCGGCTCAAGCCCGGCGCGCCCTGCCGGCGCGTGCTGCATCCCCTGTACGCGCAGTTCGACCGCGGGCGCTGGACCCGCGAGAGCGCGCGCGCGAAGCTCGGACTCGACGGCGAGGTGGCGGTGTTCTTCGGCTACGTGCGCCGCTACAAGGGACTCGACACGCTGCTCTCCGCGTGGCCGGCGGTGCGCGCACGGCGAGCGGCCACGCTGGTCGTGGCGGGCGACTTCTACGAGGACCCGGCGCCCTACCGGGCGCAGGCCGCCGCGGCGGGCGAGGGCGCGGTGCGGCTCATGGAGGGCTACCTGCCCGACGGCGACGTGGAGGCGCTGCTCAGGGCCGCCGACGTGGTGGTGCTGCCCTACCGCTCCGCCACGCAGAGCGGCGTCACCCACGTCGCCTACGCGCTCGGCGTGCCGGTCATCACCACCGACGTGGGCGGGCTGGCCGAGACCGTGAAGCCGGGCGAGACCGGGCTGGTGGTGCCGCCCGGGGACTCGACGGCGCTGGCGGAGGCGATCGTGCGCTTCTTCGCTGAAGGCATGGGCCCGCGGCTGCGCGAGGGCGTGCGCGCGCTCCAGCGCGCGCACTCGTGGGACGTGCTCGCCGACCGCACGGTGGAGCTGATCGACGCGCTCGCGCCGGCGCGGGGGTGGCGGTGAGCGGCGCGCGCGCCGGCTCGACCGCGCGCACCTCCGCGGCGCTGGTGGTGGCCGCGTTCCTGCTCTACGCCGTCACCGGCGGCGGGCGCATCGTGGGCAGCGACGAGGTCACGATGTTCGAGTTGTCGCGCGCGCTGCTCCGCGGCGGCATCGCGGTGCCGGAGGGCGCCACGCTCGACGGGCCCGGCGGCCGGCACTACACCAAGAACGCCGCCGGTCAGGGGGTCCTCGCCCTGCCGCTGGTGGCGGCGAGCGAGGCTGCGGCCCGCGCCGCGCACCTGCCCGAGCCGCGCGCCACGCTGGCGGCGCGCTTCGGCGCCTCGTTCTTCAACGCCGCGCTCACCGCGCTGCTGCTGGCGGTGTTCTACGCCGCGGCGCGCGGGCTCGGCGTGGGCGCACGCGCCGCGCTCGCGGGGGCGACCCTGCTCGGGCTCACCACGCCGGTGTGGGTCTACGCCAAGAGCTTCATGGCCGAGCCGCTCCAATCGCTCGGGCTCCTGCTCACGCTCTCCGGCGCGGTGCGCGCGGGAGCCGGGGAAGAGCGCGTGCTCCCGGGCGAGCGCCGCTGGACGTGGCTCGCCGCGCTCGGCGCCTTCCTCGCGTTCTCGGCCAAGCCCAGCATGCTGCCGTTCGCGCTGGTGTGCCTCGCCCCGCTCGGCGTTCGCCGGCCGCGGCGCTGGCTCGTCCCACTCGCCGGCGTGGCGCTCGCGCTGGTCGGGCACCTCGCCTACGACCTGGCGCGCTTCGGCACGCCGTTCGAGACCGGCTACGGCGCGCAGGCGAGGCCCGCGGCGTTCGGCACGCCGCTGCTGGTCGGGCTCTACGGCCTGCTGCTCTCGAGCGGCAAGGGCGTGGTCTGGTTCGCGCCCGCGCTGCTGCTGGCGCCGTGGGGCCTGGCCGAGATGCTGCGCCCGCGCGCGCACCGCGCCGCGCCGCGCCACGGTGGTGCGGTGGCGCGCAGCGCGTGGACGGTGCTCGGGGCGTGGATGGTGGGGCTCGCGATCTATGCCAAGTTCCAGCACTGGGCGGGCGACGGCTCGTTCGGACCGCGCTACCTGGTGCCGCTCCTGCCGCTCGCGTTCCTCGCCGTGGCGTTCGCGCTGGAGGGCGCCGCGCGTGAGCGCCGCCGGGTGGCGTGGACACTCGGCCTGCTCGGCCTGGTGGTGCAGCTCGGCGGCGTCTCCATCTACTTCGGCGCGCAGATGCGCGAGGCCGGCGACTACCCGTACACGCGCCCGCTCGACGACCCGCACTTCATGGAGGCCAGCCACTTCAACCCGCGCTTCAGCCCGATCGCCGGCCACTGGCGCATGCTCGCGCGCAACGCGGGCGAGCACCTGCGGGGCGAGCGGCCGCGGCTGGGCGGCGCGGGCACGCCCGACCCGCGGCTCGGCATCGACGCCGCGGACCAGTCGCAGCTCCTCCACGCGCTCGACTTCTGGTGGCTCTACGCGCTCTACGCCGGCACGCCGCGTGCGCCCGTGCTGGGCGGGCTGCTGCTGCTGGCGCTGCTCCTCGCCGTCGCCCTGGCGCGGTTGCGCGGCGCCTTCCTCGCCGAGGCGCGCGCCGGATGAAGACGCTCGCGGTCGTGGTGCTCAACTGGAACGGCCTCGAGGACACGCGCGCCCTGCTCTCTTCGCTCGAGCGCTGCCGCGCGCCGGAAGGCTGGAGCGTGCGCGTCATGGTGGTGGACAACGGCTCGACCGACGGCTCGGCGGAGGCGCTGCCGCGCGAGTTCCCCGCGGTCGAGCTGGTGGCGCTCCCCGGGAACCGGCGCTTCGCGGGCGGCAGCAACGAGGGCCTGCGCCGCGCGCTCGCGGCCGGCGCCGGCGCCGTGATGCTGCTCAACAACGACACCGAGGCCGACCCCGCGCTGCTCGAGCGCCTGGTGCTGGCGCTCGAGCAGGATCCGGCCGCGGGAGCGGCCGCGCCGCTCATCCTGTTCAAGGACCCGCTCGACGTGATCTGGTACGCGGGCGGCCGCTGCGTGCCGGGACTGGGTCTCGCCGCGCACCGCGGGCTGCGGCAGCATGACCGCGGCCAGTACCGCCGGGTCGAGCCCACCGGCTACCTCACCGGCTGCTGCCTCGTCGCCACGCGCGCGGCGTGGGAGAAGGTGGGCCTGCTGGACGAGGGCTACTTCATCTACGCCGAGGACGCCGATTGGTGCCTGCGCGCGCGCGCCGCGGGCTTCCGGCTGCTGTTCGTGCCCACCGCGCGGCTGTGGCACAAGGTCTCGGCCAGCGCGGGAGCGCAGAGCCCGTGGAAGGTCTACCAGCGCCTGCGAGCGAACCTCCGGCTCTTCGCGCGCCACGCGCACGGCCCGGGACGCGTGACGTGGCTGCCGGCGTTCCTGGCGCAGCAGCTCGCGTTCGCGGCGTGGCTGCTGGCGCGAGGGCGGGTGGCGGCGGCGGCGGCGGTGCCGAGGGCGCTGCTCGATGCGCTGGTCGGCCGCCCGCCCGGGGAGGTGAGGCCGTGAGGGCGGCGCAGATCGTCACCATGGCGGGTGCGCTCACCGCTCTCGCCGTCGTGCCCGCGCGGCTCGTGCCCATGCCGGTGGAGCCCGCGGAGTCGCTGCCGATCCGCACGACGGTGGTGGCGGCGGACACGGCGCACGAGTGCTGGGATGCGCTCCGCTACCGCGTGTACGTTCTCTGGCGGTACGAGACGGAGTTCGAGGTCACGTGCTTCCACCGCAAGGACGTGGTCGTGAAGAGCGTGCACCGCGTGCCCGGAAGGAAGGAGCGCCTGCTGGTGCTCGCCTTCTTCGGAGACCGCTCCGAGGGCGGCTACGAGACCCAGGTCCCGGTGATGAACGCAAGGCGGGGAGTCCCGCTGCGTCAGGTCCGCTGGGGACCGGCGGAATGACCACGCCGTGGGTCTCGAAGCCAGTCCGCGCCCCGGACGAACCGCCGCTGTTCCTGCGCGAGCTGGTCGCTGCGGCCGCGCCGGGCGCGCGCGTGCTCGACGCCGGCTGCGGGCCGGGGTCGTGGCCCTACGGCGAGCGCGCCGACGTCAGGATCGCCAGCTTCGACATCAAGTACCCGCCCGGCCCGCCCGCCCCGGCGCCCCACGTCGTGGTCTTCCGTGCCGACCTGGCGCGGCTGCCGCTGCGATCCGAGAGCTTCGACCTCACGGTCTGCCACTACGTGCTGGAGCACGTGACCGCGCTCGCGCCGTGCTGCGACGAGCTGGCGCGGGTGACGAAGCCGGGCGGCACGCTCTACCTGGCGGTGCCGCGCGCGGCCTCGTTCGACGACCGGCTCTACCGCTTCGCGGGCTGGTTCGCCAGGATCGCGCTGCTCAAGTTCCGCAAGCGCATCGAGCACCAGCAGCGCTTCGACCTCGAGAAGCTGCTCGGCCTGTTCGGCTCGCGGGGGCTCGAGCCGCTGGCGCTGGCGCGCGTGCCGGCGGGGTTCTCGTGGATGAACGATCCGCGCACGAAGAAGCTGCAGGGCCCGTTCACGGACGCGCTGGCGTGGCTCCACCGCGCGACCGGCCTCGACCTGGCGAAGGACGCGAACCTCGTCATCACGTTCCGCAGGACCGGCGCGCAGGACGCGCGCGCGGTCCCGCGCGAGCGGCGCGTCACGCACGTGTGCCGCGAGTGCGGCGAGCACGCGGTGCTCGCCCCGCCCGCGCCGCTCCCCGCCACCTGGGAGTGCCCCTGGTGCGAGAAGCCCAATCCGCTCGGGCGGCCGCGGTGAGCGCGCATGCGTGAAGCGCTGAAGAAGCTCACCGGCGAATCGGTGATCTACGGGCTCGGGCAGGTGAGCGGCCGCGCGGTGCAGCTGCTGCTGGTGCCGGTGCTGACCGCGGTGCTCCTGCAGCAGGAGTACGGCGTCTCCGAGCTGGTGCTCGCGTACCTGCAGACCGCGGTGCTGGTGCTGGTGTTCGGCATGGACGGGGCGCTCGCGCGCTTCTTCTACCAGGAGCCCGACCGCGCGGCCCGCGTGCGCATGGTGTCGAGCTCGCTGGGGTTCCGGCTGGTGACCGGCGGCGCGGCCGCGGCGCTGATCGCGCTCGCCGCGGCTCCGCTCTCGCACCTGCTGGTGGGCTCGGACGCCTACCGCAAGTACGTGCTGCTCGGCGCGGCGACGCTGCCGCTCACGCTGGTGGTGCTGTTCGGGAACGACGTGCTGCGCGTCACCTTCCAGCCCTGGAAGTTCATCGCCCTGAACATCACGCAGACCCTGGTGACGGCGGGTGTGACGCTGTGGCTGGTCCTCGAGCGGCACCTCGGGGTGGCCGGCGTGCTCTACGGGCGGTTGGCCGGCGACGCGCTCTCGGCGCTGGTGGCGCTGGTGCTGGTGCGCCACGCGCTCGCGCCGCGCCTCAGCCGCACGGTGCTCGCGCGCATGCTGCGCTACGGAGCGCCGCTGGTGCCGGTGGCGTTCGCCTACGGCGCCATCGCCTCGGTGGACCGCTTCGTGCTCCAGCGCACGCGCAGCCTCGAGGAGGTGGCGGTCTACGGCGTGGCGGCCAAGTTCTTCGCGGTCGTGAGCATGGGCGTGGCGGCGTTCCAGCTCGCCTACGGCCCGTTCGCGTTCGCGCGCGCGCAGGCGCCCGACGCGCGCCGGCTCTACGCGCGCGTGCTGGCGGCCTTCGTCGCCGCGGCCAGCCTCGGCGCGATGGCGGTGGGGCTGTTCGCGCCCGAGGCGCTGGCGGCGCTGGTGCGCGCGGACTACGCGGCCGCGGCGCGGCCGGCGGCGTGGCTGGTCTTTGCGGCGGTCGCGCAGGGCGCCTACACTGTCGTCTCCGTCGGCATCGGGCTCGCGCTGCGCACGCCGCTGCTGGGCTGGAGCGCGGGCGGCGCGGCGGCCGTGGCGGTGGCGGCGAACCTGGTGCTCACGCCGCGCTTCGGCCCCGACGGGGCCGGCGTGGCCACCACGCTTGGCTACATCGTCTCGGCGGTGCTCGCTTACCGCGTCGCGCAGGCGGTGTACCCGGTGCCCTACCGCGGGCTGCGCGCGGCGGCGCTGTTCGCGCTGGCGCTCGCGCTCACGCTCGCGGGCCAGGCGCTGGCGCCCGCGGGGATCGCGGGCGCGGGGGTGAAGCTCGTCGTCCTGCTCCTGTTCGCGGCGGTGGTGTGGTGGCTGGCGCCGTGGACCGAGCGGGGCGCGGTCGCACGGGCCGCGACGGGAACGCCGGCCTGACCGGCGCACGTACGGAGGCGACGCACCATGTGCGGGATCGCTGGAGTCTACGAGCGTGAGGCCAGAGCCGATCTGGGGCGCCTCCATCTGATGTCGCGGCTGCTCCGGCACCGCGGTCCCGACGACGAGGGGATCGCGCTGCTCGATCCGGGCGCGGGACACGCGCTCACGCTGGGCGGCGCCGACACGCCGGAAGACGTGTACGCGAGCCCGCTCCCGTACGCGCCGGGGCGCCAGGG
>CAYHRW010000007.1:0-25463 GCA_964359105.1 uncultured bacterium | reverse complement strand
TCCTGCTCACGGGGGATCTCAGCTCCGGCATCCTGGGCCCGTACGCCGACGTCTCGCAGAACGACGTGGCGCTACTGGAGGACTTCATGGCGTACGGCGCGAACTCGCTGGCGCCGCGTGGCGTCTGGGTCATGGGTGACGGCTTCGTCCAGTCCGAGACCCAGGCCACCGTCGCGGACCCGGCGCACGGCGAGCTGCTGTCGAACTACTTCGCCCTCTCCCTGCGCGACTCCTCGTACCGGTCGCTGTCGGGCAACACGAGCGACGTGGCCGACCTGATCCCGACCTCGGTCGTGTCGCCGAACGGAGACGTCTTCGGCGTGGGGAACGGCATCTCCTCCTCGAACGACGTGTTCAACGTGAACGCCGCGGTCCCGGGTGCGACGCCTGGTTCGTACTACCAGAGCGCCGGCTACCCGGCCAATGCGCCCTATGTGGCGAGCGTGTACGCGCCGAGCAGTCTCAGACACCCGTTCGTCACCCTCGTGGACGGCTGGGACATCGAGCAGCTCACCGGACGCTACGGCGAGCGCGGGTTCAGCCCGATTTACTACCTCGGCAGCGTGATGTCGAACGTCCTCGGGTCCATCTGCACTCTGTTCAGTTGCGGCATCCCGGAGGGTTGCCTCGACGTGCCTCGCGGCGGCCCATCCGGCCGGCTCGCGGATTTCCTCTCGCTGCGCAACAACCCGCTGGCGAGTGGCTTCGTCACCGTGGACTTCGGCCTCGCCGAGGCCGACCGCGTGGACGTCAGGGTCTACGATGTCACCGGCCGGCTGGTGCGCACCCTGGTCCGCGACCGCGCCTACCCGGCCGGCGAGCACGCGGTGCGCTGGGATGGCTCCGATGACGAGGGCCGCCCGCTCGCGCGCGGGGTGTACTTCACGCGGGTCGTCCACCGCACGAGCGGGTTCAACGCGGCGAAGAAGCTCACCATCCTGAGATAGCCGCGCGCGCGGCGCGTGGCGGGCGCGGCGATTCGTCCTTGCCCCCCGCCCGCGTGCACCGGGGTGCGGCGCAGCGCTGCGGCGGGCCGCTTGAGCGCGTTTCGGACCGTGTGCTAGGGTCCGTCGCTCCATTCCCGCGCGGCCGCCCGCGGCCCGCGGCGATCCCCGTCCCGCAAGGAGAACGCATGCGTCCCGGTGACCCCGAGGCCCTCCAGCAGCCCTACGACCCGCGCCGCGTCGAGCAGCGCTGGTACGACACCTGGGAGAGGCTGGGCGTGTTCCGGCCGCGGCCCGCCGAACGCGGCGGCTCGCCGTTCGTGGTCTCGATCCCGCCGCCCAACGTGACCGGGTCGCTCACCATGGGCCACCTGCTGGGCGAGTCCATCCGCGACGTGGTGCTGCGCTGGCAGCGCATGGAGGGCCGCGAGACCCTGTTCGTCCCGGGCATGGACCACGCCGGCATCGCCACCCAGAACGTGGTCGAGAAGAAGCTGCGCGACGAGGGGAAGAGCCGCCACGACCTGGGGCGCGAGGACTTCCTGCGCGCGGTGTGGTCGTGGAAGGAGGAGTACGGCGGCCTGATCCTCCGGCAGCTGCGCCGGTTCGGCATCTCCGCCGACTGGTCGCGCGAGCGCTTCACGCTCGACGAGGGCTACTCGCGCGCGGTGCTCCTCGCGTTCCAGAAGCTCTACGAGAAGGGGCTCGTCTACCGCGGGCGCTACATCGTGAACTGGTGCCCGCGCTGCCACACCGCGCTCTCCGACGAGGAGGTGGACCACGCCGAGACGCAGGGCAGCCTCTGGTACGTCCGCTATCCCGTCAAGGACACGAGCCAGTTCGTGACCGTGGCGACCACCCGGCCCGAGACCATGCTGGGCGACACCGCGGTCGCGGTGCACCCGGGGGACCGGCGCTTCGCGAAGCTGGTGGGAAGGACCGCGGTGCTGCCGCTGGTGCGGCGCGAGATCCCGATCGTGGCGGACGCGATGGTGGACCCGAAGTTCGGCACCGGCGCGGTCAAGGTGACCCCGGCGCACGACGCGAACGACTTCCAGACCGCGCAGCGCCACGGCCTGCCCGAGGTCGTGGTCATGGACGAGCACGGCGTCATGAACGAGAGCGCCGGCGACTTCCGCGGCCTCGACCGCTTCGAGGCGCGCAAGCGCATCGTCGAGGCGCTGCGCGACGCGGGCTACCTGGAGAAGACCGAGCCCTACGCCCTCGCGCTCGGTCAGTGCTCGCGCTGTGACACCGTGATCGAGCCCTACCTGTCGTGGCAGTGGTTCGTGAAGATGGGCCCGCTCGCGGCGCCCGCCATCGAGGCGGCGAAGAAGGGCCAGGTCAAGTTCTACCCGCCGCGCTGGAGGAAGGTGTACCTCCACTGGATGGAGAACATCCGCGACTGGTGCATCTCGCGCCAGCTCTGGTGGGGCCATCGCATCCCGGTGTGGTACCGGGGCGAGGAGATGGTGGTGTCCCTGGAGCCGCCGGCGGGCGACGGCTGGCGCCAGGACGAGGACGTGCTCGACACCTGGTTCTCGTCGTGGCTGTGGCCGTTCGCGATCCTGGGATGGCCCGAGGAGACCGAGGACCTGAAGCGCTACTACCCGAACACCCTCATGGTCACGGGCAGCGACATCATCTTCTTCTGGGTCGCGCGCATGATCATGGCCGGGATCGAGTTCCGCGGCGAGACGCCGTTCCCGCACGTGTACTTCACCAGCATCCTGCGCGACGCCCAGGGCCGCAAGATGTCGAAGTCGCTCGGCAACTCGCCCGACCCCATCGAGATGATGGACCGCTACGGCGCCGACGCGGTGCGCTTCACGCTCATCTACCTGACCCCGACCGGGCAGGACCTGCTGTTCGACGAGAAGCGCCTCGAGACCGGGAAGTTCTTCGCGAACAAGCTGTGGAACGCCGCCCGGCTGGTGCTGATGCGGCTCGGCGACGAGGAGATCTCGAAGCTCCGCGAGTCGTCGCTGCGGCTCACGCTCGCCGACCGCTGGATCCTGTCGCGCTACGCCAACGCCGTGAAGGACGTCACGCGCAACCTCAAGACCTACCGGTTCAACGAGGCGGCCAACGCGGCCTACCAGTTCGCCTGGGCCGAATACTGCGACTGGTACCTTGAGATGGCCAAGCCGCGCTGGGCCGAGGACGCGGACCCGGCAGACCGGCGCACCGCGCGCTGGGTGGCGTGGAAGGTGCTGGACGGCATCCTGCGCCTGCTCCACCCGTTCCTGCCGTTCGTCACCGAGGAGATCTGGCAGGCGCTCCCGCACGACGGCGAGACCCTGGCGCTCGCCGCATGGCCGCGGGCGAAGAAGGCGTGGTTCGACGCCGAGGCCGAGCGGCAGGTGGGCTTCCTGCAGGAGCTGGTGGTGGCGGTGCGGAACCTGCGTGCCGAGAACAAGGTCGCGCCCGGCCGGGCCGTCGCGGTGGTGGTGCGCGGCGCGGACGCGCAGCTCGACCTGGTCGAGCTGCTCGCCGACCAGATCCGCCCGCTCGCGCGCATCGAGAGCCTGACCCTGGCGCGCGACGGGTCGCGCCCGCGCGTCGCGGCCTCGGCGGTGGTGCAGGGGGCGGAGGTGTTCCTGCCGCTCGAGGGCCTGGTGGACCTCGACGCCGAGCGCGAGCGCCTGGTGCGCGAGGCCGACCGGCTGCTGTCCGATCTCGAGGGGACCCGCAAGAAGCTCCGCAACCAGGACTTCCTCACCAGGGCGCGCCCCGACGTGGTGGAGCGCGAGCGCCGGCGTCTGGCGCAGCTCGAGGAGACGCTCGACAAGCTCAAGCGCGCGCAGGAGTCGTTGCGTGCGGCCGGCGCGTAGCGTCCGGCGCGCTTCCGCCGCTCCACGCCCGCCCGTGCGCCGCCCCGGAGTCGCGGCCGCACCGGCGCGCGCGACCTGCTTCCGCCCGAGCGCGTGGACCCGCATCCACGCCATCGTCCGCCGCATCCCGCGCGGACGGGTCGCCACCTACGGGCAGGTCGCCGGGCTCGCCGGCTTCCCGCACGCCCCGCGGCTGGCGGGCTACGCGCTGCACGCGCTGCCCGAAGGCACGCCGCTCCCGTGGCACCGCGTGGTCGGCGCGGGCGGGCGGCTCGCGCTCGCGCGTCTCGACCCCGATGGCGCGCTCACCCAGCGCCTGCGCCTCGAGCGCGAGGGCGTGCGGTTCGACGCGCGCGGCCGCGTGGATCTCGAGCGCAGCGGGTGGCGGCCACGCGGAGGGCGGCGTCTCAGCGCGCGGTCGAGTCGCTCCCGGCGCGACTGAAGCGCGCGAGACGCAGCGGGCCGCCGTAGGAATCCCAGCGCTCGCGCGCCACCAGCACGCGCCCGGCGGAGGCCGCGCGCTCGGCGCGCCGTGCCACCTCGCGGCGCTCCGGCGAGTTCGGGCTCCGCACCACCACCCACACCTCGTCGTAGCCCGCGGCGCGCGCGCGGGCGGCCGCTTCGAGCTCGTCGAGCTGCCGCTCGGTGAAGTGCGAGGCGAACGGCACCTCGGGATGCGACACCTCGATCGCCGCGACCGGCGCGTGCTGCCGCGCGACGTAGTACGCGAACGGGTCCACGTCGAACGGCACCAGCACGGCGCTGCGCCCGGCCGGCGCGGCCGCGGCGATGCGCGCCGTCACCTCGCGCCACGGCTCCTTGGTGTAGTCGCGGTCGTAGCGCAGGCTGCCGTACGCGGCGATCGCGAGCAGCAGCGCCCCCCACGCGCCGGCGAGCGCCGCCGGGCGCAGCGTCCCAATCCCGCGCGCCAGCAGCACGCACAGCATGGGTGAGAGCAGCACGAAGTAGCGCGGCAGCCACAGCGGCACCTGGACCGCGGCCGCCAGCACCGCGGCGAGCGGCAGGAACAGGCCGGCCGCCAGGGCGCGCAGCACCAGCGGCCGGGCCCCGCGCCCGCGGGCGGCGATGAGCCCCGTGGCGAGCGGCACCACCACCGCCAGGGCCAGCGCGCCGTGCGCGAGCGGGCGCGGCAGCCACGACCCGAGCCCGGGCACCAGCGAGCCGGGCGGCGGGCTCACCAGCGGGAGCGGCGAGAGGAACACCGAGCGCAGCACCTGGAACACGCCGTGCCCGTCGGGCGTCGCGATGTACCAGTGGCTCTGCCCGAGGTGCGCGGCGTGCCGCGCTTCCACCAGCAGCCACGGCAGGTAGAGCAGCGCGATCGCGAGCTGCGCCAGCAGCCAGGCGCCGAGCCGCCGGCGGCCCGGCGCGGTGAGCACGACCAGCGCGGCCTGCACGCCCACGCCGAGCAGCGCGATGCTCTGGGTGTAGAGCGCGAGCACCGAGACCGCGGCGTAGGGCAGCCAGGCGCGCGGGCGGTCCAGCAGCACGGCCCGCACGAACAGATAGAGCGCGGCCACCGCGAGGAACGCGACCAGCGTGTAGGTGCGGGCCTCCTGCGCGTACATCAGCTGGTAGGGCGAGAGCGCGGCGAGCGCGGCGGCGAGCGCGGCTTCGCGCCGGCCGGCGAAGAGCCGCGCGAGCCGGTAGGTGAGCCACACCAGGCCGACCGAGGCCAGCGCCGAGACCGAGCGCAGCCACGCCTCGCTCGAGCCGAGCTTCAGCGCCAGCGCGGTGAGCAGGTAGTAGAGCGGGGGGCTGGCGTCGCGCTCGATGCAGCGCCGCACCAGCGCGGCGAGCGGGCTCGACGCGGCGGTCCAGGTGGAGCCCTCGTCGGTCCACAGGCTGCGCGCGCCGAGGTGCCACAGGCGCAGCGCGAGCGCGCCCCCGATCACCAGCGCCGGGACGAGCCGGCCGGGCTCTCGCGCCGCGGCGGCAGGCGCCATGGACATGGCTCAGGCCCCCAGCAGCAGGCCGACGATGCGCTCCCCGCTGCGGCCGTCACCGAAGGGGTTCGGCCAGTCGCGGGGCTTCGCGCGCATCGCCAGCGCGCATCCCACGATGCGCGCCGGGTCGGCGCCGGCCAGCACGTTCGCGCCCACCTCGAGCGACTCGGGCCGCTCGGTGTTGTCGCGCAGCGTCACGCACGGCACGCGCAGGCAGCACGCCTCCTCCTGGAGGCCGCCCGAGTCGGTGAGCATCAGCGCGGCGTCGGCGTGGAGCCCGAGGAAATCCAGGTAGCCGAGCGGCGCGAGCACGCGCACGCCGTCGCCGGGGGCGAGCCCGAGCGCCGCCATGCGGCGCTGCGTGCGCGGGTGGAGCGCGGCCAGCACCGGCACGCCGAGCGCGGCGGCGCTGTCCGCGAGCCCGCGCAGGATGCCGGAGAGCCGCGCGTCGTCCTCGACGTTCTCCACGCGGTGCACGGTGGCGAGCGCGTAGCCGCCCGGCGCCACGCCGAACTGCTCGTGCAGGCCCGGGCGGCGCGCGCGCCCGCGCTGCAGCAGCAGCTCGTCCACCACCGTGTTGCCGGTGACGTGGACGCGCTCCCCGGCGATCCCCTCGCGGCGCAGCGTGGCGCCCGCCTGCTCGGTGGGCGCGAACAGGTGCTCGGCGAGGTGGTCGGTGAGGATGCGGTTGATCTCCTCGGGCATGCGCCGGTCGTAGGAGCGCAGCCCGGCCTCGACGTGGCCGACCGCGACGCCGGCCTTGTTCGCGGCCAGCGCCGAGGCCAGCACCGAGTTGGTGTCGCCCTCGACCAGCAGCACGTCGGGGCGGCGCTCGAGCAGCACCGGCTCGAGCCCGCTCATCACCGCCGCGATCTGGTAGCTCTGCGTGCCCGAGCCGACCTCGAGGTTCACGTCGGGCGCCGGCAGCCCCAGCTCCTGGAAGAACACGCCGTCCATCTCGAACGAGTAGTGCTGGCCGGTGTGGAGCAACAGGCACTCGCCGCCGCGCGCCGCGCTGGCGCGCACCACCGGCGCCATCTTGACGATCTCGGGCCGCGGCCCGACGACGACGGCGATCCTCACGGGGCGGCTCCGCCCGGACCGGGCCCGGCTCCGGTGCCGGCCTCCGCGGCGGCGAGCAGCGCGCGGATGCGCGCAGGGGAGTAGCGGGTGAGGCGTTCGAGGCGGCGCTTCGCCAGCAGCGCGAGCGTGCTGGCGATGGTCCTCAGCACCTTCATCTTGCTCTGGCCGGCCCGCTCGCCGTAGTCCAGCACGAAGCCGATCTCGGCGACCCGCACGCCGAGCGGCCCGAGCCGCAGCAGCAGGTCCATCACGGCCTCGAAGCCGCGGGCGGTGCACAGCGCGTCGCCGTACACCAGGCGCGCGCGGCGCAGCGCGGGCACGCGGTAGGCGCGGAAGCAGCAGGTGTAGTCGCGCACGCCCGGGATCGGGTAGAGGACCTGAAAGACGAGCCGGCCGACGTCAGAGAGCGCGCGCCGGTAGCCGGGGACCCCGCGCACCTCGGCGCCGGAGCGGTAGCGCGAGGCGATGGCGAGGTCGTAGCCCTCGGAGAGCTTGTCCACCAGCTCCGGGATGAGCGCGGGCGGGTGGGTGTTGTCGGCGTCCAGGGTCACGATGACGTCGGCGTCGCCGGCGCGGTCCAGGCACCAGTAGATCCCGGTGCGCAGCCCGGCGCCCAGGCCGCGGTTCACCTCGTGGCGCAGCACGGTGAGCGCGAGGGTCCCGCCGCTCTCGGCCGCCGCGCGCTCGGCCTCGGCCACCGTGGCGTCGGCGCTGCCGTCGTCCACCAGCACCGCGCGGTACTCGCGATCGCGCCCGCGCATCGCCCGGGCCAGCGCGAGCAGCGTGGGCCGGATGACCTTCTCCTCGTTATAGGCGGGGAAGACGACGTAGATCATGCGCTCGTTGCGGGCTCCGGCGGCCACACGACCGCGGTCTCGGCGGCCAGCGCGGGCATCATACCTTCGACTACCTCGCAGCACGAGTTCCAGGAGTTCACGCGTGGATAGACCTGCGCGGTGCAGGCCAGGTAGAGCCGGCCCGGGATCGCGGTCGTCGGCGGGCACAGCGCGCGGTAGTTGAGGGTCCAGATCGGCTCCACGAACGGGGCGCGGAACACGAACTGGTCCACCACCCGGCCGCCGGCGCCGGGGAACAGGCGCGCCAGGTCGGAGCGGTAGAGCGCCAGCAGCTCGTCGTCGCTCTTCGCGAACAGCGCGCCGTCGCGATGCGTGTAGTTGACCAGGTACACGACGCGCAGCCCCGCGGAGCGCCCGGGCGGCACCAGGTTCGACATCTCGATCACGCCCTGGCAGGTCGCGCCGCTGTCCACGACCGGCATCCAGTAATGGGAGGTGAGCGGCTGCTCCATCAGGAACACCGCGCTCACCACGCCCTGGTAGTCGAGACCGAGGCCGGCGAGCGCCGGGTCGAGGCCGAGGCCGCGCGTCATGCGCTGGAACTGCGGCAGCGGCGAGGTCGCCACCACCAGATCAGTGGACTCGGTCCGGCCGTCCGCGAAGCGCAGCGCCATCCCCTCACCGTCGCGCTCGATCGCGGCGACGCGGGTGCGCAGGCGGATCTCCGCGCCGCGCTCCCGCAGACCGTGCTCGAACGCGTCGATCAGCGAGCGGTAGCCACGCACGAGGCAGCCCTTGACCTCGGGCGCGGTGTTCTTCTCACGGCTCATGCGGCTCGAGAGCCACAACGCCGGGAGCCCCGGGTACCGGTCGCCGATCTTGGCCTCGAGCAGCGGGCGCCACAGGATCTCGAAGACGCGCTCGCCCGCCTGCGCCTTGACCCACTCGGCGGCGGTGACCTGGTCGAGCCCCGGGTCCAGGCCCGCGATCCGCGCGCGCAGGCCCATGAGCCCCATGCGGAGGCGCTCGTAGAACGTGAGCGGGCTGAAGCGCAGCAGGTCGAGCGCGCCGTTCAGCGGGTGGATGCGCCGCTGGTACATGAAGCCCATGCCGGTGCGCTTCCACAGCAGCTCGCCTCCCAGCCCCAGCTCGTGGATGAGCCGAAGCAGCGCGTGGTCGCCGGGGAGGATGCAGTGGTAGAAGCGCTCGAGATGACCGCCGCGCCAGGGGAACGTGGTTCCCAGCCCGCCGAGGAAGTCCTCGCCCTCGAGCAGGGTCACATGGTGCCGGAGGCCGCCGAGCCGGTAGGCGGCGGCCAGCCCGGAGATGCCCCCGCCGATCACGGCGACCTTGAGAGCCATCGAGCCTTTCCCGGGCGTCCGCAGAACGCCCCTGTCGTCGTCGTGGGCCACGGTAACGCCAGCGCCGCGAAGCACGGGCGGCGTTGGCCACGGAAGCGCCAGCTTCGGTTATCGGCTGCCGGACAGCGGCTCTGGAGCGCGGGGAGGTGCCCGCACGCGATCCACCGCGGCCACCATAGGCGGCCGGGCCGCGCCCGGCAACCCCGGACCGGGCGGGCTCTTGCCTGCGGCCGGTGGCGCACCCTATGGTGCGCGGACGCGGAGCGTGGCCGCCGGCGCCAGCGCGGCGCCGTCCCCCCGGTGGCAGACAGGGAGTGCTCTTGACCCGTCGAACGGTGCCCGAAGGCGAGCGCGTCCCGGCCTGGCTGGGAGGGCTGGGCGTGGCGCTCGCGGCGCTGCGCCTCTTCCATCTCGGTGGCCCGCTCGACGACCCGCACTCCTGGCGCCAGTGCGACACCGCGCACTACAGCCTCGACTTCGCCCGCCACGGCATCGACCTCCTGCACCCCGCGGTGTGCTGGCTCGGCAGCCACCGCGTGCTGATCTTCGAGTTCCCGCTGCCCGAGGCGCTGAGCGCGCTCCTGCAGCGCGCCTTCGGCCCCGGCGTGGTGTGGGACCGCGTGGTGGCGCTCGCGTTCTTCCTGCTCGCGACCGGCTACTTCCTGGCGATCGCCCGCCTGGTGGCCGGGCGCCGCGCTGCCGCCCTCGCCACGCTCGCGTGGCTGGCGCTCCCGCTCGGCCAGTACTACTCGCGCGCCGCGCACGTGGACTTCGCCGCCACGGCGTTCGCGCACGCGCTGCTCTACCACGCGCTGCGCGCGATGCGCGGCCGCTCGCTCCCGCACGCGCTCGCCGCGGCGGCGGGCGGCGCGCTCGCGGCGATGATCAAGGCGCCCTACGTGCTGCCGCTGCTCCCACCGCTGGCGCTGGCGTGGCTCGCCGCGCCGGGGCTGGCCGCCGCCGCGCTCGCGGCGCTGCCGCTGGCCGGCACCGCGCTGGCGTTCGCGCTGTGGCGGCGGCACGTGGACGCGGTGAACGGCGCCGCGCCCGACTGGTCATTCCTGCCCGGCTACTACAAGGAGGTGAACCCGGTGTGGTGGTACTTCGGGGACCTCGAGCAGCGCCTGCGCGCCGCGGGCTGGGTGCGCATCGGACAGCGCATGCTGCACGAGGTGCTCACACCCGCGGGCGTGCTGCTGGCCGCGGCGGGTATGGCGCTCCGCGCCGCGGCGGCGCCGCGGCCGGGCCCGCGTGCGTTCGCCGTCGCCTGGGCGCTCGGGACGCTGGTCTTCCTGCTGGTGTTCTTCCCGCTCAACGTGATCCACGACTACTACCAGATCCCCTTCCTGGCGCCGGCCGCCCTGTTCGCGGGGCTGGGGCTGGATGCCCTGTGGCGCCGCCCGCCGCTGGGGGCGCTGGCGCTGCTGGTGTTCGTGGCGGTCGCGGTGGGGCACGTGCGCGTGCCGCGCTACTACCGCGTGGACTGGCTGCGCGTCGAGGCCGGAGCCGCCATCGCGGCGCGGGTGCCGCCCGGCGACCTGGTGGCGGTCTCGGATCACGGCTCCGAGTACTCGGACCCGCGGCTCTTGTTCCGCGCCGACCGCGAAGGCTGGGCGCTGCGCATGCAGGACCTGACGCCGCCCCTGCTGGCGCGGCTCGCGGGGCTGGGCGCGCGCTGGCTCGCGGTGGTCACCGATCCGGAGTACCCGGGGCTGGCGCCGCCCGCCTTCCTCGCGCCGGCGCGGACCGCCCGCGTGCCGGTGACGCACGCGGGGCGGACGCTGGGCACGCTCGAGCTCTACGACCTGCGCCGCGGGCCCGCGGGCGCGGGTGGCCGATGACCCCGCCATGCTGACGCGCTCTCTCCGGCTGCTGGTGTGGGCCCTGGCGGCGCTGGCGGCGGGCGCCTTCCTGGCGCTGGCTGCGCGCCGCATGGTCTATCCGCTCGAGCTCGATTGCATCGAGGGCGTGATGATGGACCACGTCGTGCGCCTCTCGGCCGGCCAGCCCATCTACGTCGAGCCGAGCCTGCGCTTCATCCCGCTCGCGTACATGCCGCTGTTCGCCACCCTCAGCGCGCTCCTGGCGCACGCCTTCGGGCCGCACTTCTGGGAGCCGCGCCTGCTCTCGCTGGCCGGCGCCCTCGGCATCGCAGCGCTGGTGGTGCGCGTCCTGCGCGCCGAGACCCGCAGCTGGACCGTGGCCGCGGCGGGGGCGGGGTTCTACCTGATGGGCTTCGGCGTCACCGGGAGCTGCTACGACGTGGCGCGGCCCGACTCGCTCATGCTGTTCCTGGCGCTCTCCGGGCTCACCGTGCTGCGCTTCACCTCGGACACGCGCGGCGCGCTCGCGGCGGCGCTGCTGCTCACGCTGGCGTTCTTCACCAAGCAGCACGCCGCGTGGTTCGCGCTCGCCGCCGCCGCGCACCTGGCGCTGAACGACCGCCGGCGCCTCCTGCCCTTCACGCTGGCGATGGCGCTGGGCGCGGGCGGCGGCTTCGCGCTGCTGACGCTGTGGCTGGGGCCGTGGTTCCCGTTCTTCACGCTCCAGGTCCCGGCCGGCTGGTCGCAGGTGAGCCCGGCGCGGACCCTCGCGTATCTGGGGCACGGCGTGCTCGGGAGGCTGGCCCTGATGAGCGGGCCGGCGCTGCTCTCGCTGACGCTGCCGGACCGGCCGTGGCGCGGGCCAGCGGGGCTGTGGATGCTCGCGGGGCTCGCGGCGCTCGGCACCGGGCTGATGGCGACCCTCGATCCCAGCGCCTACCGCCACGTGCTCATGCCCACCATGGTGGTGGCCGCCGTCCTGGGACCGCTCTCGATCGTGCGCGTCATGCGGGCGCTCGGCGGAGCGGCGGCGGCCGCCGGTGCCGCCACGCTGCTGTTGCTCGCGCTCCAGTTCGTGCCGCTGCTCTACTCGATCCGCGGGCACCTGCCGCACGCGCGCGCCCGCGAAGCGCGCGGCGCGCTGGAGCGCCTGCTCGCCGCGCGCCCGGGCGACGTGCTCATGCCCTACCACGGCTTCTACGCATGGAGCGCGAAGAAGCCCGCGTCGCTCCACATCATCGCGCTCGACGACATCCTGCGCGCGCGCGGCAACCGCCTGCTGGCGCGCGACCCGGCGTTCTTCGACCGCATGTTCGAGCCGCTGCGCCACGGGCCGGACCGCCCGGCCATCGTCACCGACCTGCCGCTCGCGCGGTCGGGGAAGTTGTGGGCCTCGCTCGCGGGCTCCTACCGGCTGGCGGACTCGCTGGGCTGGATCTCCGAGCCGCTGCGGCCGGTGTCCGGCAACCGCTTCACCCCGACCTACCTCTACCTGCCCCGGGAGGACGCCGGGCCGCCGGGAGCCGAGGCAGCGCCGGCGCGCGCGCCATGAAGAGGCCGCCCGCCACGGTCAGCGTGGACATGGACCCGGTGGACCTGCACCTCGCCGGCTACGGTGTGCGCGGGCTCGCCGCCGATCCGCTGGTCTATGGCGCGGCGCTGCCGCGGCTGATCGAGCGCTTCGCCCGCTTCGGCGTGCGCGCCACCTTCTTCGTCGTGGCGCGTGACGCCGGGACGCAGGGCGCGACCGTCGCGCGACTGTCGCGCGAGGGGCACGAGGTGGCGAGCCACTCGCTCACGCACCCGCTGGCGCTCACCCGCCTGCCCGCGGAGGAGCTGACGCGCGAGCTGGTCGAGTCGCGCGCGCTGCTGGCCCGGGCCGCGGGGGAGGAGATCGCGGGCTTCCGCGCGCCCAACTTCGACCTGGACGCGCGCGTGCTGCGCGGGCTCGCGCGCGCCGGGTACCGCTACGACGCCTCCGGCTACCCCACGCCGATGCTGCTGACCGCGCGGCTCCTGCTCGCGGCCCGGAGCGGGGACCCGCGCGCGGTGCTGCGGATGCGGCCGTGGCCGCGCTCTTTCGTGCGCCACCCGCACCGGCTCGACCGCGCGCTCGGTGGCCTGGCCGAGTTCCCCACCGCGGTCACGCCGCGGCTGCGCCTGCCGGTCTACCACACCATGCGCTTCTTCTCGGCGCGCGCGCCGTTCCTGCGCCGGCTCGAGGGCTTCGCGGCGCGCGGCGAGCCGCTCTCGTACCCGCTCCACGCGGTGGACGCGCTCGGCCTCGCCGAAGACGGCGTGGACGCGCGCCTGGCCCGGCACCCGGGCATGGCGCTGCCGCTCGAGGAGAAGCTCGCGGCGCTCGACGACGTGCTCCGGCTGATCGCCACGCTCTTCGAGCCCGCGCCCTTCCGCGACCGGCTCGACCGCGGCGAGATCGCCTGAGCCCGCCGGCGCCGCGTCCGGCGCGGGCGCGGCCGCGGTGGAATGGGAGCCTCCGGGCGGCGTACCCTGTGCCGGTGCCCCAACCATCCGGAGGAGCCATGAAGAACGTATGTCTGCCGCGCCCGCTCGCTGCCATGCTGGCGCTCGTGCTGGCGGCGGCCACGCCGGCGTTCCCGGCCGCCCGCCCGTCGCTCACCGTCTACACCCGCGACCTCGGCCTGGTGCGCGAGACGCGCATCCTCGACCTCGCCGGCGCGCGGGATACCGTGCGGCTCACCGACGTGCCCGAGCGGCTCGACTTCCCCTCGGTGCGGCTCGTGCTCGGCGAGGGCGCGCGGGTCACGCGGCTCGCGTACCGCTGGGACGTGGCGAGCGGGGACGCGTTCGTCGAGAGCGCCGTGGGGCAGCGCGTGCGCGTGGCCTCGCGCGGCGACCGCGTCACCGAGGGCGCGCTGCTTGCCGCCGACGGCGGGTGGCTGGTGGTGCGCGCCGACGACGGCAGCCTCTCCACGCTGGCGCGCGGAGCGGTGGAGGAGGTGCGGCTCGCCGCGCCACCCGCCTCGCTCACCCTGCGCCCCACGCTCGAGGCCGCGGTCGAGGGAGCCCGGCGCGGGAAGGTCGAGGCCGAGCTCAGCTACCTCACCGGCGGGCTGTCGTGGAGTGCGGAGCATACCGTGGTGCGACGCGGCGAGGACGCGGCGGTGTGGTCCGCGGCGGTCACGGTCGAGAACACCACCGGCCGCGGCTTCACGGACGCCGAGCTCAAACTGGTGGCGGGCGAGCCGCGCCGCGAGGCTCCGATGGTGCCGCCGATGCCGCGCGGCATGGTGATGGAGATGTCGGCCGCGGCCAAGGCCGCGCCCGACCTCTCTGAGCAGAGCTTCTCCGAGTACCACCTCTACACCCTCGGCCGCCCCGCCACGCTGCGCGACCGCGAGCGCCAGAGCTTCACCATGCTCGACCCGCGCGCCGTGAAGGTGGCGCCGCGCTACGTCTACCGCGGCGGCGATCCGCGCGGCGTGATGGCGCAGATGGAACTGCGGAACACCAGGGAGGACGGGCTCGGCGTGCCGCTCCCCGGCGGCCGGGTGCGGATCTACGAGGCCGACCCCGCGGGCGCGCTCCAGTTCGTGGGCGAGACCAGTCTCCGGCACACGCCGGAGGGTGAGAAGGTGACGCTCGAGATGGGCGTGGCCTTCGACCTCGCGGCCGAGCGCAGGGAGCTCTATAACAAGCGCATCACCGACCGCGAGCGCGAAGTCGCGGTCGAGATCAAGCTCAGGAACCGCAAGAAGACCGACGTCACCATCCTGGCGCAGGAGAACGTGGGCGGCGACCTCGAATTCCTCAAGAAGAGCCACGACTTCACCCGCAAGGACGCGAGCACGCTCGAAGCCGCGGTGCCGGTGCCGGCGGGGAAGGAAGTGGTCGTGAGCTACACCGCGCGGGTGCGGTACTGAACGTGACGGGCGGGTCACAGGGCCAGCCCGCGCGCCCCTCGAGGTCCCCGCCTCAGGTCCCCGTCGCGCCGCCTGCTCCGCCTTCCGTCCCGCTGCCGGCCGGCGACTCCTTGAGCTGATAGCCGTCGGACCCCGTGGGCTTCAGGTGGAGGGGCGGCGGCTCGTCCGCCACCAGGTACTCGAACTGCGCCCGGAACTCCTGCAGCGTGAGCCCCGCGGTGGCGGCGTACTTGGCGAGCGCGTGCGGGTCCTCGAAATCGTCGCGGCGGATGCGGATCATGTAACGCCGCGCGATGGCGTAGCGCGTCGAGTGCACGTCCACCATGCGGATGCGCGGGCGCCCGGTGCCGGCATCCACCAGGTGGTGGAACGGGATGGCCACGAAACGCCCGCCCTGCATCGAGACCGTCACGGCGTTGCCGCCGTCGAGCAGGCACTTGGCCGCGCAGTAGCCGAGGTCGCGCGTGTACTCCATGTCGTAGGGGATCGGGTCGGCGCAGCGCAGCTCGTAGCCGATGTTCTTGGCGACGATGGTGCTCTGCAATCCGAACTCCTTGAGCCGTTCCTGCACCGCGGCCTTGAGCACCTCGCCGATGTTGACCTCGGCGATGCGCACGTTGCCGTGCGCGTCGCGCTCGACGTGCTCGACCTGCTCCAGGTCCTGCGAGTCGATGGCGAGCACCACGCCCTCGGCGATCACGGCCACGCCGTCGCGCCGGCCGCTGGCCAGCCGCTTGATGATCGCGCCCACCAGGGTGTCCACGATGGTCTTGAGCCGGATCGGCCGCCCGGCGAACTCCTCGGGCACCAGCGTCACGGTGGCGCCCGCCGCCTTGCCGATGCCCAGCGCCAGGTGCCCGGCCTTGCGGCCCATCGAGATGACGTAGTACCAGCGCGAGGTGGTCTTCGCGTCCACCATCAGGTTCTTCAGGATGTCCACGCCGAGGTGGCGCGCGGTCTGGTAGCCGAAGGTGTCCACGTGCGGCGGCAGGTCCAGGTCGTTGTCGATGGACTTGGGCACGTGCACCACGTGGATGCGGCCGGCGGCCTTCTCCTCGAGCTTCATCGCCGAGTAGGCGGTGTCGTCGCCCCCGATGGTG
This sequence comes from uncultured bacterium, assembly GCA_964359105.1. Taxonomy (GTDB): domain Bacteria; phylum Eisenbacteria; class RBG-16-71-46; order RBG-16-71-46; family RBG-16-71-46; genus JACRPT01. The sequence goes on along the minus strand of CAYHRW010000007.1, from coordinate 9,649 downwards.
ATGAGATCGGTGACGTCGAGCCGCAGCAGCGAGATCACCGCGTTCTCGAGGTACTCGGGACCGGTGGTGGGGTTGGCGCGCGAGATCCCGATGAAGGACCCGCCGCGGAAGTGGATGCGACTCACGCTTTCGAGCGTGAGCGGCCGGACGTGGTCCACGTTGCCGTGCATGATCCACTCGAAGCCGTCCTCGATGCCGAGGACCTCGACGTCTTCGAGCGCGGCACGGATGGTGGCGGCGCCGATGACGCTGTTGACGCCGGGCGCCGGTCCACCGCCGACCAGGATCGCGAGTCTCTTCCTGTGGCTCATGATGTCCCTCCCGGACCGGACAGACTAGAGCATCCGGCGCCGCCGGGCGAGCCGGGATGCCGGGTCCGACGGAGAGGAACCGCTCATCGCGAGGGAGCGACGCGGCGCCCGCGCGCGGCGCCCGCCGACTCGACCCGGCCGGGCCGCTCGGGTAGCATCGCCGCCCTATGGGCTTCCAGCTCCATCGTCCATTCCCGCCGGAGGGCGACCAGCCCGAAGCGATCCGCCAGCTCGTCGAGGGCCTGCGGCGCGGTGACCGGTGGCAGACCCTGCTCGGCGTAACGGGATCGGGCAAGACGTTTTCCATTGCCAACGTGATCGAAGAATGGGGCCGCCCGACGCTGGTGATCTCGCACAACAAGACGCTGGCGGCGCAGCTCTACGGCGAGTTCCGGCAGTTCTTCCCGGAGAACGCGGTGGGCTACTTCATCTCCTACTACGACTACTACCAGCCCGAGGCCTACGTCCCCGCGACCAACACCTACATCGCCAAGGACGCCAGCATCAACGACGACATCGACCGGCTGCGGCTGCAGGCCACCTCGATGTTGCTCGAGCGCGACGACGTCATCATCGTGGCGAGTGTCTCGTGCATCTACGGCCTGGGCGCGCCCGAGGACTGGCGCGGCATGCGGCTCGACGCCACCGCGGGCGGGCGCGCCACGCGCCGCGAGATCCTGGAGAAGCTGGTGGCGATCCAGTACACCCGCAACGACGTCGAGGTGGGGCGCGGCGACTTCCGGGTGCGCGGGGACGTCATCGAGGTCCACCCGGCCTACGAGGACGTCATCGTGCGCATCGAGCTGGACGGCGACGTGGTGGCGCGCCTGTCGGCGGTGGACCCGGTGACCGGGCACGTGCGGCGCCGCATGGACCGGCTGGCGCTGTACCCGGCCAGGCACTTCGTCACGCCCGAGCCGCGGGTGCAGGCCGCGCTCGACTCGATCCGCGCCGAGCTGCGCGAGCGGATCGAGACCTTCCGCCGCGAGGGCAGGCTGCTCGAGGCCCAGCGCATCCAGCAGCGCACCGAGTACGACCTCGAGATGCTCGGGGCGATCGGCACCTGCCCGGGGGTCGAGAACTACTCGCGCCACCTCTCCGGCCGCGCGCCCGGCGAGCGCCCCGGCTGCCTCATCGACTACTTCCCGAGGAACGAGGACGGCTCGGCCGACTTCCTGCTCGTCATCGACGAGTCGCACGTCACCGTGCCGCAGATCGGCGGCATGTTCGAGGGCGACCGCTCGCGCAAGCGGACGCTGGTGGACTTCGGCTTCCGCCTGCCCTCGGCGCTCGACAACCGGCCGCTCACTTTCGACGAGTTCGAGACGTTCACCGGGCCCACGCTGTTCGTCTCCGCCACGCCGGCCGAATACGAGCTGCGGAAGTCGCAGGGCGTGGTGGTGGAGCAGATCATCCGGCCCACCGGGCTGGTGGACCCGGAGATGGTGATCAAGCCGGTCGCGAACCAGGTGGACGACCTGCTCGAGGAGATCCGGCTGCGGGTCGCGCGCCGGGAGCGCGTGCTGGTCACGACGCTCACCAAGCGGATGGCCGAGGACCTCACCGACTACCTCAAGGAGATGGGGATCCGCGTGCGCTACCTGCACAGCGACATCGACGCGCTCGAACGGGTCGAGATCCTGCGCGGCCTCAGGCTCGCGGACTTCGACGTGCTGGTGGGCATCAACCTGCTGCGCGAGGGCCTCGACCTGCCCGAGGTGACGCTGGTCGCCATCCTCGACGCCGACAAGGAGGGCTTCCTGCGCTCCGAGCGCTCGCTCATCCAGACCGCGGGCCGCGCGGCGCGCAACGTGAACGGGCGCGTCGTCCTCTACGCCGACACCGTGACCAACTCGATGCGCCGCGCGCTCGAGGAGAGCCGGCGCCGCCGCGAGCGGCAGCTCGCGTACAACCAGGCGCATGGCGTCACGCCGCGGACGATCGTGAAGAGCGTGGACCAGGTGCTGCGGTCCACCGCGGTCGCCGACGCCGTCCGCGAGGGCGAAGACGTCGGCGCGTATCTCGGCGCGGTGGAGCGCGACGACCCGCAGGAGCTCATCGCCAGGCTCGAGGCCGAGATGCTCGAGGCGGCGAAGGCGCTCGAGTTCGAGCGCGCCGCCTCGCTGCGCGACTGCATCGAGGAGGTGCGTGGGATGCTGGCCGGAGCCGAGCGGATGGGAGTGCGCGCGGCGGTCGCGGCGGACCAGCCCGGCGCGCGACGGCGCCCGGTCTCCGACGAGCCCCGGCGCGTCAGGCGCCGCTTCGGGAAGGACCGCTAGCCCGTGCTCGAGTCCATCGCGCTGTCGCTCGTGAAGTACGCGCTCTCCGAGGACGTCGGCACCGGGGACATCACCACGCTCAACGCCGTGCCCTCGGGCGTCAACGCGCGTGCGGCGATCGTGGCGCGCGCGCCCGGCGTGGCCGCCGGCATCGACTTGGCGCGGATCACCTTCCGCGAGGCCGAGGCGAGCCTCAGGTTCCGCCCGCTGGCGCGCGACGGCGACCGGCTCGAGGCCGGCGCCGCGGTGGCGCAGGTGCTGGGCGACATCGGCGGCATCCTCAAGGCCGAGCGCACGGCGCTGAACTTCCTCCAGCATCTTTCGGGCGTGGCCACGCTCACTCGCCGCTTCGTGGACGAGGTCGCCGGCACCGGCGCCGTCGTCCTCGACACGCGCAAGACCACCCCGGGGCTGCGCTTCCTCGAGAAGTACGCGGTCAGGTGCGGCGGCGGCGAGAACCACCGGCTCGCGCTGTGGGACATGTACCTGGTCAAGGACAACCACATCCGCGCGGCGGGCGGCGTGACCGCAGCGGTCGAGCGCATCGCGCGCACGCGCCAGGCCGACCTGCTGCTCGAGGTCGAGGTGGAGTCCCTGGACCAGCTCCGCGAGGCGCTGCGTCCCGAGGTGGACCGCATCCTGGTGGACAACCGCACGCCCGAGGAGGTGCGGCGCGCGGTGGAAGAGGTGGACCGCTGGTGCCGGGAGCACCCGCCCGACAGCCCCCGCATGCGGCCGGGGGCTAGGCGCTGGCCCGAAGTCGAGGTCTCGGGCGGCATCACGCTCCAGACCGCGCGCGCCTACGCCGGGACCGGAGCCGACTATCTTTCGATCGGCGCGCTCACGCACTCCGCGCCGGCGCTCAACCTGAGTCTGGAGATCGAGGAAGTTGGCTGATCCCACCTTCGACCGCGCCCGCTTCGCGCAGCGCCTCGCCACGCGGCGGCTGGGGCGGCACCTGATCGCGCGCGCCGAGGTCGAGTCCACCAACGACACGGCCTGGGAGGCGCTCGCTGCGGGCGCGGCGGACGGCACGGCGGTGGTGGCCGACGTCCAGACCAGGGGCCGGGGCCGCGCCGGGCGCGCGTGGCACACCGCGCCGGGCCGGGGTCTCGCGCTCTCGGTGCTGCTCCACCAGGGCTGCGACCGCCGTCAGCTCGGCGTGCTGCCGCTGGCCGCTGGGCTCGCGCTGGCGCGCGGGCTCGAGCGCCTAGGCGTGCGGGCCGGGCTCAAGTGGCCGAACGACCTGCTGCTGGACGGCCGCAAGCTCGCCGGCGTGCTGTGCGAGAGCCGCCGGCTGCCGTCGCCCGCGGGCGGCGCGGGCGAGGCGGCGGTGATCGGGGTCGGAGTGAACGTCGCGCAGCGCGCGGAGGATTTCCCCGCGGAGCTGGCGTCCTCGGCGACCTCGCTCGCGCTCGCGGGCCACGCGGCGGGCCGCGAGGAGGTCGCGGCCGAGTTCCTGAACGCGCTCGAGCCGCTGTGGGACGAGCTGCAGGAAGGCGCCCGCTCCCGGCTGCTCGAGGCGTGGAGCGCGCGTGCCGCGTTCTGGGGGATGCCGGTCACGGTGCGCACGCCGGCCGGCCCGCTCACCGGCACGGCGCGGCGGCTCGACGACGACGGCGCGCTGGTGCTGGCGCTCGAGAGCGGCGTCGAGCGCGCGGTGCTGGCGGGCGATGTCGAGCCGGCCGGCGCGCCGGAGGAACGATGAGCGCGGACCCACGCCAGACCGGCGAGATGCCGTTCCTCGCGCACCTCGACGAGCTGCGCAAGGTGCTGATGCGCTCGATCATCGCGATGCTGGTGGGCGCGGTGGCCGGTTGGTGGCTGGCGCCGCGCGTGCTCGAGGACATCGTGCAGCGCACCGTCCGGCAGGTAATCGTGCTCTCGCCGCTCGAGGCGTTCAACGAGCGCTTCAAGCTGGCCCTGATCATCGGGCTGCTCCTCACGCTCCCCGTCGTGCTCTGGCAGATCTGGAGCTTCGTGGTGCCGGGCCTGTTCCGGCGCGAGCGGCGCATGGTCCTGCCGATGGTGGCCGCCTCGATGGTGCTGTTCGCCCTGGGGGCGTGGGCGGCCTACGGCTACGTGGTGCCGATGGTGATCCAGGTGCTGAGCGGCTTCATGACGCCGAGCATGAAGGCGGAGATCCGCATCAGCGCGCTGCTGGGCTTCGTCTACAACATGGCGCTCGCCTGCGGCGTGGTGTTCCAGCTCCCGCTCGTCACCATGACGCTCACCGCGCTCGGGCTGGTGACGCCGGCGTTCCTGCTGCGCCAGTGGCGGTTCGCCCTCGTCATCACGTTCTTCGTGACCGCCATGATCACGCCGGGCGACGTGGTGACGGCGCAGATCATCATGGGCGTGCCCATGACCGGGCTCTACCTGCTGAGCGTGGGACTGTCGTGGCTCGTGGCCCGCCGTGGCCGCGGGGCGGAAGCGGAGGCGGAGGCCACCGTGAAGGAGGGCGATCGTGGCTGAGCGGAAGCGGGTGCGGCGGCGCGCCGGGCGGACCGGGCGCTCGCAGGACCTGGTGGCGGTGGACATCGGCAACAGCGACATCGTGGTGGGGCGCTTCCACGGCGAGCGGCTCGCGGACTTCTGGCGCCTGAGCAGCGGGCGCATGACCGCGGACGAGGCCGCGCTCATGCTCGGCTACGTGCTGGGCCGCGCGGAAGGCGTCGCGCCCGACGGCGCGGTGCTGTGCTCGGTGGTGCCATCGCTCACGCCGGCGTGGACCGACGCGCTCCAGCGCGTCACGGGCCGCGTGCCGGTCGAGATCAGCCCGGACACCGCGAAGAGCCTCAAGATCCGCTACCACGACCCGACCGCGGTGGGCGCAGACCGCATCGCGAACGCGGTCGCCGTGCGCGCGCTGCACGGCACGCCCGCCATCGTCGTGGACCTCGGCACCGCCACCACCTTCGACTGCGTGGGAAAGGACGGCGCCTACCTGGGCGGCGCCATCGCCCCGGGCGTGGGCACCTCGGCCGAGGAGCTGTTCCGCCGCGCGGCCCGGGTGCCGCGGGTGGAGCTGCGCCCGCCGCGCCGCGCGCTCGGGCGCACCACCGAGGAATCGCTGCGCGCCGGCGTGCTGTGGGGCGCGGCCGGGCTGGTGGACGCCCTGGTGCGGCGCCTGGCGAAGGAGATGAAGGGCCGGCCGCACGTCATCGCCACCGGCGGCTGGGCGCGGATCGTGACCCCGGAATGCGAGACGATCCACGCCGTGGACGAGGGACTGACCTTGAAGGGCATGAAGATCCTGTGGGAGGAGTGCACATGAGGACATCGCCGTCGCTCGTCGCCGCCGCGCTGCTCATCCTGTCGGTCGCCCCGGCGCGTCCGCAGGCCATCGGGGAGTGGGGGCGCATCGTCGGCGGCGCGAAGCCCCCGGCGCCAGTGGCCCGGCCGGCGCGACCGGTGCCTGCTCCGGCGCCCGCCCCGGGGACGGCGAAGCCCGCCCGGCCCGTCGCGCTCGCGGACAGCGCGCTCGCGCTCTCGATCGTCCGCCAGCTCGCCGACCCCGCGCTGGAGGGGCGCGGCGCGAGCACCGCGGGGATCGAGAAGGCGGCCACCCTCATCCGCTCCGAGATGGAGCGCATCGGCCTGCGGCCCGCCGGCCCCGGCGACGACTGGGGCGAGCCCTTCGAGGTCACCACCGGGGTCGAGGTCTCGACGCCCAGCTTCATCACGGTGGCGGGACGGCGCCTGGACGAGGGCGCGGACTACGAGCCGCTCGGCTTCTCCACCAACGGCACCCTGCGCGCGCCGGTGGTGTTCGCGGGCTACGGCATCACCGCCCCGGGGTTCGACTACGACGACTACGCCGGCCTCGACGTGCGCGACCGGATCGTGCTGGTGCTCACCAACGAGCCCGGCGAGATGGACTCGACCAGCCGCTTCGACGGCGCCGTCAACACGCCGCACGCCGAGCTGCGCACCAAGGCCATCAACGCGCGCGAGCACGGCGCGCTCGGCCTCGTCGTGGTGAACGGCCCGCGCTGGCACGCCGGCGAGCCGCTCCGGCGCCCGCGCGCGGACGGCGGCGGCTACATGTCGGGCGGGCTCCTCGCCGCGCAGCTCTCGGACTCGGTCGCCGACCGGCTGGTCTTGCGTGCGGGTCAGAGCCTGGTGCAGGCGCAGATGGGCATCGACAGCCTCACGCGGCCGCACAGCTTCGCGCTGCCCGACTCGGTGACGCTCACCGTCACGCTCAAGCGGACGCGCTCGAAGGTGCGCAACGTGGTCGGGATGATCCCCGGGCGCGACACCACGCGCACCCTGGTGGTCGGCGCGCACTACGACCACCTCGGCTACGGCGGCGAGAGCTCGCGGGCGCCCGACCAGCGCGTGCCGCACGTGGGCGCCGACGACAACGCCTCGGGCACCGCGGCGCTGCTCGGGACCGCCGGGCTCATCGCGCAACGCATGAAGACCGGCTGGCGGCCCGAGCACACGCTGCTGTTCTGCTCCTTCACCGGCGAGGAGATGGGCGTGGTCGGCTCGTCGCGCCTGGTGGACGACCCGCCGCGGCCGCTCGAGAGCGTCGAGGCCATGCTCAACATGGACATGGTGGGCCGGCTCCGGGACGACAGGCTCATGGTGATGGGGGTGGGAACCGCGGAGGAGTTCCCCGCGCTCATCGAGAACGCGAACCGGGCGGCCGGATTCCAGATCAAGACCTCGAGCGACGGCTACGGGCCCAGCGACCACTCCTCGTTCTACAAGAAGAAGATCCCGGTGCTCATGCTGTTCACCGGCGCCCACGCCGACTACCACAAGCCCAGCGACACCTGGGACAAGATCAACCAGGCCGGGTTGTGGCGGGTGACGCGGTTCGCCGCGGCGCTGGTCGAGTCGCTCGACGCGCGCCCGCGGCCGCGCTTCGTGCAGGCGAAGTCCGACAGCGGCGTGGGTCGCATCGCGGGCGGCGGGGGCTACGGCGCCTCCCTGGGCACCATCCCCGACTACATGCAGACCGAGGGCGGCGTGTTGCTCTCGGGCGTGCGCAGCGGCAGCCCGGCCGAGCAGGCGGGGCTCCGGCAGGGGGACGTCGTCGTGAAGTTCGACGGGGTCGGCATCGACAACATCTACGACTACACCTTCGCGCTGCGCTCGCGGAAGCCGGGGCAGCCGGTGAGCCTCACGGTGAAGCGCGACGGCGTGCTGGTGACGCTGAACGCGACGCTCGGGAGGCGGCCGTGAGGCCCGCGCGCGGCTCGCGGCGCATGCCCGGCGCCGCCCGGCGCGCCGTCGTGCCCGGGACGACCGCGGTGGTGACGGGCGCGGCCGCGGCGCTGCTGCTGGCGGCCGCGCTCCTCGGGCCGCAGCCGGCCGCGGCGAAGGGCGGGCGGCCGGGGCTGCCGGTGCCGCCCGGCGCGGTGGCGCGGGACAGCCTGATCCAGCCGGGCGAGCTGCACTTCGCGCAGCTGTGGCAGCTCACCTTCGGCGGCGAGAACGCGGAAGCGTACTGGTCGGACGACGGGAAGAAGCTCATCTTCCAGGCCGCGCGCGAGGGCTGGCCCTGCGACCAGATGTACGTGATGGACCTCGCGACCGGCGGCACCACGCGCGTGAGCGGCGGCAGAGGCCGCACCACCTGCGGCTACTTCTACGACCACGACCGCCGCATCCTCTACTCCTCGACGCACCTCGCGGGCGACAGCTGCCCGCCGCCGCCCGACTACTCGAAGGGCTACGTGTGGCCGATCCACGCGGGCTACGACATCTTCACGGCGAAGCCGGACGGCTCCGACCTGCGCCGGCTCACCGACGCGCCCGGCTACGACGCCGAGGCCACGGTCTCGACCGACGGGCGGTGGATCGTGTTCACCTCGGTGCGCGACGGCGACCTGGACCTCTACGCGATGCACCCGGACGGCACGGGCCTCACCCGGCTCACGGACGACGTGGGCTACGACGGCGGCGCGTTCTACTCGCGCGACGGGCGGTGGATCTGCTACCGCGCGTCCCATCCCGCCGACTCGGCCGCGGTCGCGGAGTACCGGGCGCTGCTCGCGCAGGCGCTGGTGCGCCCGAGCCGGATGGACCTGTGGGTGATGCGCGCCGACGGCACGGGCAAGCGCAGGGTCACGGACGACCCGGGCGCCTCGTTCGCGCCCTACTTCACGCCCGATGGCCGGGCGCTCATCTATTCCACGAACCGCGCGCAGCCGCGCGGGCGCGACTTCGATCTCTACCTCGTGGGCGTGCAGGGCGGGGCCCCCGAGCCTGTGTCTCGCGACCCGGGGTTCGACGGCTTCCCGGTGTTCAGCCCCGATGGCCGCTGGCTGGTGTTCGCGTCGAACCGCGGCGGGACGCGGCCCCACGAGACCAACCTGTTCCTGGCGCGGTGGCGGCCCTGAGAGGGAGAGGCCTCCCCGGGCCCTCCACCCCGGGCGTGGCCGCGGCGCTGGCGGCTTTCCTGCTCACGCAGTACGGGTGGGCCGCCCGCGCGCCGTTCCTCAACGACGACCACGTGTTCCTCGACCTCACGCGCGGCGCGCCCTTCGCCGCGCTGTGGCGGCCGAACGCCGCGGTCGCCCACTGGTGGCGGCCGTGGTCGCGCGAGCTGCACTACTGGACCTTCCAGCGCCTGTTCGGCACTGACCCGCTCCCGTACCACCTGGCGAGCTTCGCGCTGTGGCTGGGCGTGATGGCGCTCTACTTCACCCTGGCGCGGCGGCTGGCCGGCGCGCGCGCCGCCGCCGTCTCCACCGCGGCGGTGGCCGCGCTCGCGGCGTGGGGGCTGCCGCTCACCTGGGTGGCGGGCGTGCAGGACCTGTGGATGATGCTGTGGGCGCTCGCCTGCCTCCACGCGGTGGCGCGCGGGCGCGCGTGGGCCGCTGCGGCGGCGACCGCGCTGGCGCTGCTCAGCAAGGAGACCGCGGCGCTGCTCCCGGCGGTCGCGCTCGCGCTGGCGCTCGCGGCGGGGGGCACGGGCCCGCGCGCGGCGCTCCGGCGCGTGCTGCCGCTCGGGCTCGTCACCGTGGCGTGGGCGGTCCTCCACCCGATGCTGCTCGGGCGGCTGTGGCAGCCGCTGGCGCCGGCCGCGTCCGCGGCCAC
>CAYHRW010000006.1:0-25613 GCA_964359105.1 uncultured bacterium | reverse complement strand
ACTCATGTCGTCCCATGGCGGTCATTTCTCCTGTCCCTCCCGGCGGGAGGGTAACCTGTCAAATGTCGCGACGATCCACCCGCGGGTAACATTCTACGTGGCGCGATGCGCCGGGATGAAGGTCGCACCCGGGATGGAGTATGCTGGCCGCGCCTCGTCCACCGGCCACTTCCGTCCCTCGACCCCCGAGACATGATCCCCGTCCCACCCAGCTTCATCGCCGGCGTGCGGCGCTCACTCGCCCACCCGCCTTCCGGCATCGACCCGTGGTTCGGCCGGTACTACGACGATCTCGGCAGCGAGCTCGGGCTCGTGACCTACCTGCGCGCCAAGCAGCAGCTGCTCGGGCTGGTGGGCGGCTGGCGCAGCGTCGAGGGCAAGCGGGTGCTCGACGCTGGCTCGGGCTTCGGAATGGTCTCGAACCTGATGGCGGCCTGGGGCGCGCGCCACGTGCTGGCGCTGGAGCTGTTCCCGCCGATGGCCGAGACCCACCGCAGGGTGCTGGCGGCCCACTTCCCGGGGCTGATCGAGCGCATCTCCATCGTCGAGGGGGACGTGAAGCGGGTGCCGGCCCGCCCGGGCAGCGTGGACCTGCTGCTCTCGATCGAGGCCATCTCCCACTACTACGACGTGGATGCCTTCCTCGACGAGTGCGCACGCGTCGTGCGGCCCGGTGGGTACCTGCTCATCTCGGACGGCAACAACGGCGCGAACCCGGGGTTGCGCCGCTTCACCGTGGACCTGTGGGAGCGCTACGAGCTCGGCCCCGCGGGGGGCTTCGGCGACCGCGAGGTCGGCGATTCCATGCTCGAGCGTCGCCGCGAGATCATCGCCGTGCGCTTCCCCCAGCTGCCGCCCGAGCAGGTGCGAACGCTGGCCGAGGGCACCTCGGGGATGGTGCGCGACGAGATCGTGCGCGCGGTCCAGGAGCACCTCGCCGGCGGGCCGGCGCCGGCGAAGCGCTACCGACGCGGCGAGCTGCCTCGCGATCCTCTCCACGGATACGTGCTCGAGGCGCTGTTCGACCCGCCCGAGCTGGCGGCGCGGCTCACGCGCCGCGGGTTCGAGGCGCACGCCGTGCCCCACTACGGAGGGGCTCGCAATGACCTTCTGCTTGCCGCCGACCGGGTGCTGCGCCGGCTGCCGAGCTTCCGCTTCGCCCGCGCCTTCCGCGTGGTGGCGCGCCGGCGCTGAGCCCGGCCCGTCGGGCCGCCGCGGCGCCCGCGCCGGAGGGGATGGCCCGGACGCCGGCACGTCAGCGCCCGCGGCTCCCCGCGGGGCCGTTGCGATTCGCGCGCTGGAGAGGTCCCGGGCCTCGTCCGATAACCCTGGCGGCGCGTTCCATGGCCCCCGTCCCTGGAAGGGCCGTGGGCCTGCTGCTAGACTCGTTGGGATCGCGGACCGACCGCCCTGCTCCGGCAACCGTCCACTGACTTTCACCCCCCGAGCGCCGTGCACGCCAATCTCAAGATCAGCGCCGTGATCCCCTGCCACGAGGACGTCGGGGTCCGCGGGAGCTGGGACGATCTGCTCGTCCCGGCGCGCGGGCGGTCCGGCCCGGTATGAGCGTCGCCCCGCGTCCGGCCCGGGCGTTCGCGCGCCCGCTGGAGGACCTGCTGAACCGGCTCGCCGCGGCAGTCCTAGTCGTGTCCGCCGGCGTCCTGATCGGGCTCCAATACATCAGACCCAACAAGCGCGTGATCGCCGTGCTCGCGGCCACGGTGCTCTTCGGCCTATCGTTGCGCGTGGGCATGGTGTCGGGCATCGGCGTGCTGGCGCTCGCCCTCCCATACCCGCGCAGCACCGTCTTCGGCAGCACCAACCTGGCCTTCGTGCTCCTGCTGCTCGTGATCTGGCTCCTGCGCATCACGCAGCGGCAGAGTCCGCCGCCGCAGCGCACCGCGGTGGACGTGCCGATCATCGGCATGTATGCCGCCTACGTCCTTTCCTTCTACAACGTGGAGGACGTCACCTTCCTGACGCGCGCGCTCGAGAACTTCGGGCTGATGGTCGCCTGCGCGCTGATGTTCTACCTGATCGTGAACAGCGTGCGCACCGAACGCGACCTGCGCCGGCTCCACGTCTTCCAGGCTGTTTCCGTGCTGTCGGTCTGCCTGCTCGTCGTCTACGAGGTGGGACACCCCGGCCAACCCTTCATCCGCGGCTGGATCGACTTCGGGCACAAGTCGAGCGTGGGAGTCGAATCCAGCGGCATGCGCGTCGGGTCGATCTTCTACGACTACGAGCTGTTCTCCGAGTACTGCGCGCTGAACCTGCTTCTCGTGGTCTTCCTGTTCGTGCGCGCCGGGTCCCTGCTCGGCAAGCTCGCCTACGGGGGGCTGATCGTGCTGATCGGGTTCGGGCTGTTCGCGACCGTCACCCGGGGCTCGATCGTGGCGCTCGCGATCACCGCCCCGTACTTCGTGTGGCTGTTGCGGCGGCGGGTCAACCTGGTGTCCCTGGTGCTCTACACGGTCGGCATCATCGCGGCCTTCGTCACGATGAACTTCATCGTGGCCCACTACACGCAAACCGGCGACCTGTTCGCCCGGCTCTCCGAGACGAAACTCGTGCGCGGCCTCCCCGACTCCCGCGCGGAGGCGTGGCCGTCGTCCTGGAAGCGCCTGCTCGAGCATCCGCTCATCGGGCACGGGCCCTACTACTCCTCCGAGCACGGCCTCAAGCAGTGGACCTGGCCACACAACATCTTCCTCTACGTGGGCAACAACGCGGGATTCATCGGCCTGGCCTTCTTCCTGTGGCTGCTCTGGAAGCTCTTCCGCGTGTCGACGCCCAGGGTGGACGACCTGCGGCACCCGAGCTACGCCCAGGCGTTCCTGCTCGTCGCCCACACGCAGATGATCACCTTCGTCGTCGACCAGATCAAGGTCGAGTTCCTGCGCAACCCGATCTACCAGTTCCAGGTGTGGTGGATGTTCGCGACCACCGTGGCCACCTACCAGATCACAACCCGTACCGGCGTCGCGGCGTTGCCCGGTCCAGCGGTGGTGCCGCGCCGTGCATGACGACCGTCGGCCACGCGGCGCGCTGCGGCCCGCGATGTCCGCCCGCCTCCGTGGGCACGGGGCTGAGGTCAGTCGGTGAAGCGGTACTTGAGGAGCGTGAGGAGGGCCTCGAGGCCGTCGCGCCAGCCGATCTTCTTGCCCTGAGCGCGGGTCCGGTACTGGTACGAGATCGGGACCTCGAGGATGCGCTCGCCGCGTTTCGCGACGCGCGCCGTGACCTCGGGGCAGAACTCGAAGCGCACGCACTTGAGCGGCAGCGACTGCAGGAGCTCGCGGCGGAACACCTTGTAGCAGGTGGCCTCATCGGTGAGGTGGGTGCCGTAGAGGAGATTGGCAGTGAAGTTCAGCGCCAGCACGGCCAGCTTGAAGCGCGTGAGGGGGAGCTCGTTGTTATGGATGAGGTAGCGCGAGCCGTAGACGACGTTGACTTCGCCCCTCGCGATGGGCTCGATGAGGCGCGGGTAGTCGGCGGGGTCGTACTCGAGATCGGCGTCCTGGATGATGACGATGTCGCCCCGCGCCTCGGCCAGCGCGGTGCGGATCGCTGCACCCTTGCCGCGATTGGCCGGGTGGTAGAAGACCCGCACCGGCAGGCGCCGCTCGAGCTCGGCGAGCAACTCCCGCGTCCCGTCGCGCGAGCCGTCGTCCACGACGATGACTTCCTTATCCAGGGGAACGGCCAGCACGCGCTCGAGCAGGTGCTCTACGGTCGTGCGCTCGTTGTAGACGGGGATGAGGACCGAAAGCAGAGGCAGAACGGACTCCTGCGCGGAAGTGGAGGGGCCGGCGGCCGGAGAGGATGCACAGCGGCGCCCGTGGACCGCAGAGGCACGGCGCTGCCCGCAAGCTCCAGGCGGCACATTCTAGCAGACCGCTCGCCGCGCGCGGAAGTCGTGGCTCCTGGACGGGGAGCGCGCTGATGTGCGGCTTCGCGGCCTCAAGGTGTGGACCTGGCCCCACAGCCTGTACCTCTACGTCGGCAACAACGTGGGCTTCATCGGGCTCGCCATCTTCCTCTACTTCCTCTGGAGGCTGTGGCGGCTGTCCTCTCCCCCGAGCGATGACCTCGGGCACGCCGACTACTCCAGGGCCTACCTGCTCATCGCCCACGTCCAGGTCGTCGCGTTCATGGTGGACCAGATCAAGATCGAGTTCATGCGCAACTCGATCTACATGTTCCAGGTCTGGCTGATGTTCGCGCTCATCGTTGCGGCCTGGCAGGTCGCGAACCGGCCCCTCGTCCCCGTCGCCGCCGCGGCCGGCCGGGGTTCTCCGTGACGCCACACGCCTCCCGGCCGCCGGGAGGGCCACCGCGCTGGGCGTGGGGGGCGGTGCTCGCCGTCGCGCTCGGCGCCCGGCTCGGGCTGGCCCTGGCCGTGCCGCGCGAGATCGTCTGGCCGGACGGCCGCGAGTTCGAGGCCATCGCGCGCTCGCTGCTCGAGCACCACACGTACGGCCTGCAGACCCTGAGGCCGCCGGGCTACCCGACCTTCATCGCGGCGGTCTACGGCGTGTTCGGCCCCGACCTGCTCGCGCTGCGGCTGGTCGAGGCGTTCGCGGGCACGCTCAGCGTGGCACTGATCGGCGCGATCGGCGTCTTCCTGTTCGGGCCGGCGGCGGGGCTGGTCGCCGCGGCGCTCGCCGCCATCCACCCGGTGCTGGCGTTCCTCCCCTCCACCCAGTTTTCCGAGAACATCCTCGTGTTCGTGTCGACGCTCGCGTTCGGAGCGGTCTTCTCCGCGTGGCGCCGCGGCGGGCTCGCGCGCTGGGCGCTCGCCGGCGCGCTCTTCGGGTTCTCCGTCCTGGTGCGGCCGAACACCGCGCTCCTGCTGCCCGGGCTCGGGCTGGGCTTCGCGCTGGCGATGCACCGCGAGCGCCGGCCGTGGCTGGCTCCGGCGCTGGCGTGCGGGCTAGCCATGGCCCTCACCCTGGCGCCGTGGGTGGTGCGCAACCATCGCGTCCACCACCGCTGGTACTTCGTGTCCACTGGCGGCGGGCGCCAGTTCTGGTTCGGCAACAACCCGGCCGCCAGCGGCGTCACCACGTCGCTCACGCCGCCCGACTCCGCGATGCGCACCGAGATGGGCCTGCTCCCCGACGACGCGGCCCGCGAGCGCTACCTCTACCGGCGCGGGATGGCCTTCATCCGCGAGCATCCCGGGCACGCCTTCCGGCTCTACCTGGTCAAGCTGGGCAACCTGTTCGCGCTGTTCCCGGAGACCTACAGCCGCACGGCGTTCCTGACGCCGCGCAGCAAGGTCGCACAGGCGGCAGCCTCGCTCGTGGTGTTCCTGGGCGCGCTGCTCGCGCTGCGCCGGCTGCGGCGCACGCCGGCCTTGTGGCCGATGGTGGGCGCCATCGCGAGCTTCGCGCTCACCAACGCGGTGTTCTTCACCGTGATGCGCTATCGGATGGCGTTCGAGCCCTGCCTGTTGTGGATGGCGGGCGCGGGCTGGGCGTGGACTCTTCCGCGCGCCCGGGACGGGAGGGTCAGTCGGTGAAGCGGTACTTGAGCAGCGTGAGGAACGCCGCGAGGCCGTCGCGCCAGCCGATCTTCTTCCCCTCGGCGCGGGTGCGGTAGTGGTACGTGATCGGGATCTCGAGGATCCGCTCGCCTTGCCTGGCGACGCGCGCGGTGACCTCCGGGCAGAACTCGAACCGCTCGCAGCGGAGCGGGAGCGAGCGGAGCAGCGAGGTTCGGAACACCTTGTAGCAGGTGACCTCGTCGGTGATGTGGAGGCCGTAGAGCAGGTTGGCCATGGCGTTCAGCGCGAGCACCGCCAGCTTGAAGTGTGTGAACGGGAGGACGTTGTTGTGGGCCAGGTAGCGCGAGCCGTAAACCACGTTGGTCTCGCCCCGTACGATGGGCTCGATGAGGCGCGGGTAGTCCCCCGGGTCGTACTCGAGGTCGGCGTCCTGGATGATGCAGATCTCACCGCGCGCCGCAGCGAGCGCGGTGCGGATGGCCGCGCCCTTGCCGCGGTTCGCGGGGTGGAAGAGCGCGCGGATCGGGAGCCGCGCGGCCAGCTCGCGCAGCACTTCGCCGGTGCCGTCGCTCGAGCCGTCGTCCACGACGATGACCTCCTTGTCCACGGGGACCGCGAGCACCCGCTGGAGCAGGCGCTCCAGGGTGGCGTGCTCGTTGTAGACCGGGATCAGGACGGAGAGGAGCGGGGGCAGCCTGGCCTGCCTTGCGTTGGGGGACGACGGACTGGCGACGGAGCGCGGACAGCGAGACCGATGGTAGCAGAGCGCACCCGCCGGCCCCAACGCCCGGCGTGCGCGGGAGGACCGCGCTGATGTGCGGCTTCGCGGCGTTCTTCGATCCCGGCGGGCTCGTCCCCGACCGCGCCTGGCTGGAGGCGGCGGCGGCGGTGCTCGCCCACCGCGGGCCGGACGACCAGGGCTTCCACGCCGAGCCCGGCGTCGGCCTGGCGTTCCGGCGGCTCGCCATCGTGGACCTGGTGAGCGGGGCGCAGCCGCTCGCCAACGAAGACGGCACGGTGTGGATCGCCTACAACGGCGAGATCTACAACCACGCCGCCCTGCGCTGCGAGCTCGAGGCGAAGGGGCACCGCTTCCGCACCCGCAGCGACACCGAGGCCATCGTCCACGCGTACGAGGAGTGGGG
Organism: uncultured bacterium; assembly: GCA_964359105.1. Classification (GTDB taxonomy): domain Bacteria; phylum Eisenbacteria; class RBG-16-71-46; order RBG-16-71-46; family RBG-16-71-46; genus JACRPT01. Next base: position 18,956 of record CAYHRW010000006.1, on the reverse strand, counting down.
CGAGCGCTGCGTCGAGCGCCTGCGCGGGATGTTCGCCTTCGCGCTGTGGGACCGCGCGCGCTGCCGCCTGTTCGTGGCCCGCGACCGGCTCGGCATCAAGCCGCTCTACTGGGCCCGCGCCGGGAGCGCCTGGGTGTTCGCCTCTGAGATCAAGGCCCTGTTCGCGTTCCCGGGCGTGCCGCGCGAGGTGCACCAGCCGGGCGTGGTCGAGCACCTGACCTTGCGCTACGTGGGCTCGCCCGCCACGCTGTTCGCGGGCATCGAGAAGCTCCCGCCCGCCCACCACCTCACGGTGGACGCGCGCGGCGCCACGATCCGCCGCTGGTGGGACGTGGACCGGGAGCCCAAGCACGATCCGGGCGAGGCCAATGCGCTCGCCGAGCTCGAAGCGCGGCTCACCGAGTCGGTGCGGCTCCGGCTCATGAGCGACGTTCCGCTCGGCGCGCTGCTCTCGGGCGGCGTGGACTCCAGCATCATCGTGGCGCTGATGTCGCGGATCGTCTCGCGGCCGGTGCAGACCTTCTCGGTCGGGTTCGACGCGCCCGGCCCCTGCAGCGAGCTGCCCTACGCGCGCGCGGTGGCCGCGCATCTCGGCACCGAGCACCGGGAGCTCGTGGTGGACGCAGAGGACGTGGCCCGCGAGCTGCCGCGGCTGGCGTATCACCAGGACGAGCCGGTCTCCGAGCCCGCCGCCATCCCCACCTTCCTGGTCTCGCGCCTGGCACGCGAGACCGTGACCGTGGTGCTCACCGGCGAGGGCGGCGACGAGCTGTTCGCGGGCTATCCCAAGTACGCGTTCGACCCGCTGGCGCGCCGCGTCGCGGGCCTCCCGCCGCTGCTGCGCGGGCTGCTCCTCGACGGCGTGGTGGACCGGCTGCCGTTCCGCTTCCGCAAGCTCCAGGTGGTGGGGCGCAGCGCACGCTTCCGCGACGAGGCCGAGCGCTACGCGGCGTGGTTCGCCGGCTTCGCCGGCGCCGAGCGCGAGCGCCTGCTGGGCCCCGCGCTGCGCGGCCACGAGGCCATGGCCGTGCTGGCGTTCCGGCGCGCCCTCGAGTCGAGCCGCGCCACGCGCCCGCTCGACCGGATGCTCGATGTGGACCTCCGCCTGTGGCTGCCCGACGACCTGCTGATGAAGATGGACAAGATGAGCATGGCGGCCTCGATCGAGGCGCGCGTGCCGCTGCTCGATCACCCGCTGGTCGAGTGGGCGGCGCGCCTGCCCGACCGCTACAAGGTGCGCGGCGGCACGGGCAAGGTGCTGCTCAGGCGGCTGGCGCGGAAGCTGGTGCCGCGCGAGGCGGTGGACCGCCCGAAGGTGGGTTTCACGGTGCCGCTCGCGCCGTGGTTCCGCGGACCGCTCCGGGAGCTGCTGTGCGACACCCTGCTGGCTCCGGCATGCCTGCAGCGCGGCTACTACGATCCGGCAGTGCTGCGCGGCTACGTCGAGGACCACGTTCGGGGCCGGCGCGACCGCAGCCGCGAGCTGTGGACCCTGCTCACCCTCGAGCTGTGGCACCGCGCCTTCATCGACGAGGCGCCGCGCCGCGCGGTCCCCTACCGCCCGCCCGCCCGCGTGGGGTCGCCGCCCGAGGGGCGGCCCGCGGATCCGGTCACCCTGAGGAGGGCTGTCGAGTGAAGCTCGTCATCCAGATCCCGTGCCTGAACGAGGAGGCCACGCTCCCCGCGACCGTGGCCGACCTGCCGCGCGCCATCCCCGGCGTGGACGTCATCGAGACCCTGGTCGTGGACGACGGCAGCTCCGACCGCACCAGCGAGGTCGCGCGCGCGCTCGGGGTGACGCGGGTGGTGCGCTTCGCGTCGCGCCGCGGCCTGGCCCGCGCCTTCGCGGCCGGGCTCATGGAGGCGCTCGACATGGGCGCCGACATCGTCGTGAACACCGACGCCGACAACCAGTACCGCGGCGAGGACATCGCCCGACTGGTGGAGCCGATCGTCGAGCGCCGCGCCGACATGGTGGTGGGCGACCGCCGGGTCGACACCATCGAGCATTTCTCGCCGCTCAAGAAGACGCTCCAGAAGACCGGCAGCTGGGTGGTGGGACGGCTCTCGCACACCCCGGTGCCCGACACCACCTCCGGGTTCCGCGCCTACAGCCGCGAGGCGGCGATGCGGCTCACCGTGGTCTCGGATTTCACCTACACGCTCGAGACGCTGATCCAGGCGGCGCAGAAGAGCATCAGCACCGTGGCCGTGCCGATCCGCACGAACCCGAAGACGCGCGAGTCCCGGCTGTTCACCGGCATGGGCTCCTACGTCAGCCGCTCGCTCGGAACCGTGCTGCGGCTCTACGTCGTCTACCAGCCGCTGCGCATCTTCCTGGGGCTCGCCGCGGTGCTGTTCCTCGGCTCGTTCGTGCTGCTGGCGCGCTTCCTCTACTTCTACTTCGTGATGGGCGCGGGAGTGCAGACCGGGCACGTGCAGTCGCTGCTGGTGTCGGGCGTGCTCGGCATCATGGGCCTGCTGGTGTTCGCGATCGGCCTGCTCGCCGACCTCACGGCCATGAACCGCCGGCTCCTCGAGGAGGTCCTGACCAACACGCGCATCCTGCGCTTCGGGCGCGGCCGCAGGAGCGAGGGTGACCGCCGATGACCGCGCCGCAGCCCGCGTCCACGGCGGCCGAACCGATCGTCGCGGGCAACGTCTACGACAAGTACGGGACCAGGAACCCGGTCGCGCGCCGCCTGCAGGCCGGCTTCGAGCGCGGCATGGCGGCGCTGCTCGACCTCGCCGGCGAGCCCGGCTCGGTGCTCGAGGTGGGCTGCGGCGAGGGCCACGTCACCGCGAAGCTCGCGCGCCGCTGGCCGGATGCGCGCGTGGTGGGCTCGGACCTCTCACCCGAGATCGTGGCGCTGGCGCGCTCGCTCCACCCCGGGCTCACCTTCGAGACGCGCACGGTCTACGAGGCGGACGCCGCCGGCGAGCGCTTCGACCTGGTGGTGGCCTGCGAGGTGTTCGAGCACCTCGAGCGCCCGGCCGAGGCCCTCGAGACGCTGGCGCGCGTGGCGCGCCGCCATCTGTTCCTGAGCGTACCGCGCGAGCCGCTGTGGCGCGTGCTCAACCTGGCCCGCGCGAAGTACGTACGCGACCTGGGCAACACCCCGGGTCACGTCCAGCACTGGAGCACGCGCGCCTTCCTCGGCCTGGTGCGCGCGCGCTTCGACGTGGTCGCGGTACGCACGCCGCTGCCCTGGACCCAGGTGCTGGCGCGGTGCCGCGCATGACGGCGCGCCACGTCGGGATCATCGCGAAGATCCTCGTCTCGATCGCCCTGCTGGCACTGGTGTTCCGGAGGATCGACCCGCACCAGGCGCTGGCCGCTCTGGAGCGCGTACGCGCGGACACGATCGCCGCGGCCGTGGCGCTGGCGCTCGTTGGCTACATGGGCCGCGCGCTGCGCTGGTCGTGGCTGCTGCGCCGCGCCGGCGTGCGCGTGCCGCTCGCCGAGTGCTACCGGCTCACGCTGGTCGGCACGTTCTACGGGCTGGTCACGCCCGGGCGCGTGGGCGAGTTCGCGCGCGCCCTCCACCTCGACCTGCCGCGCGCGCGCACACTGCCCTCGGTGCTGTGGGACCGGCTGGGAGACGTGCTGCTGCTCGAGGCGCTGGCGGTGCCCGCGTTCGTGGCGCTCGACGCCTGGCACGGGCCGCTGCTCGCTGCTTACCTCGCGGTGGTGCTGGCCACGGTCGTGCTGGTGGCCGCGCTCGACAGCGCGCGCCTGCTCGGCGCGCTGGCGCGGCGGCTGCCGCGCGCCGCGGCGCGGCTCGGGGCGTGGGAGAGCGGCGCCACCGGGATCCTGAGGAGCCGCGCCTTCGTGCTCGGGCTCGTCGGCGGGCTGTTCTTCTACGCGCTCAACTTCCTTGGCGCCTTCTTGCTGCTGCGTGACTTGGTGCCGGAGAGCCCGGCGCGCCTGGCGCTCATCTTCCCGGTGATCATCCTGCTCGGGAACCTGCCCGTCGCCTTCGGCGGGCTGGGGCTGCGCGAGCAGGTGGCGGCGACGGCCTTCGGGCGCTTCGGCGCCTCGGTCGCGGCCGGGCCGGTGTTCTCGCTGCTGTGGTTCGGGGTCATCACGCTGGTGCCCGGGCTCCTCGGGCTCCTGCTCATGGCCCTGCCCCGCGCCCGCGGCGCCACGATGGTCGAGGAGCCGCCCGCTGCCGGGGCGGGCGGTCCGTCTGGTGGGTGAGCGCCGTCTGCCGCGCCTCGCCGCCGGCCCGCTGGCCCACGCGGGCTGGATCCTCGCGCTGGCGCTGATCGTGCGCATCGCGCTAATCGCCCAGATGGGCAACCGCTACTACTTCGCCGACACCGGCGAATACGAGGCTGCGGCGCGGAGCATCCTCGCCGGCCACGGGCCGGGGGCCGACTACGCGCGCGCTCCGCTCTACCCCGCGCTGATGGCGGTCGGCTTCTGGCTCGGCGGGGTCGGCAACTACGTCGCGGCGCGTGTGCTCCAGCTGGTGTTCGGCCTGGGCGTGGTGGCGCTCACCATGGCGCTGGTGCGCCGGGTCGGCACGCCGGTGCAGGCGCGTCTCGCTGGGCTCGCCGCCGCGCTCGCGCCCACGCTGGTGTTCACGAGCGGCATGCTCTACCCCACCTCGCTCTACACCTTCCTGCTGCTGGCGGTGGCGCTGGTGGCCCACGGCATCGTGCGGCGCCCCGGCCTCCTCCGCGCGGCCCTGCTCGGCGTGCTCCTGACGCTGGCCTGGCTCACCGACGCGATCGCGCAGCTCCCGCTCGCCGCGCTGCTGCTGTGGATGCTGTTCGGCGCGCGCCGCGACCCGTCCGCGGCGGGTGCCCGGCCCAGACTCGCCGCCGGAGTGGCGGTCGCGGTGGCGGTCGCGCTGTTGGTCGCGCTGCCGTGGCAGCGCTACCAGGAGCGCACCTACGGCAGGTCCGCCGCGTTCATGCCCAAGGCGCAGTACGTGCTCTACGCGGCGCGCAGCCGGCCCGACATCGGCGGCGCCCGGGAGATCCGGGACACTTCCGCGGTGTTCCGGCCGCTCGGAGCCGGCGCGTTCCTGCACCGCGAGCTGGGGCTCTTCCGGCGCCAGCCGCTCGGCTACTTCAGCGACTGGTCCACCGAGTTCCTTCACTTCTTCAACCCCATGCCCGACCGACTCCAGACCCGGAACATGTACAACCGCGGCGGACTCAAGGCGCTCGCCGCGATCTACTTCACCCCGGTGCTGGCGCTCGCCATCCTCGGCCTGTTCTGGGGCGGCGTGGCGCTGCGCGACCGGTTGTTCCTCGCCCTGATGCCGCTCACCAGCGCGGGAACCTACGCGTTCTTCTTCACCCAGACCCGCTACCGCGTCCCGGTCGAGCCCTTCCTGCTGGCGCTCGCCGCGCTGGGCGTGTCACGGCTGTTCCGGCGGGGAGTCGACGCAGACGCGCCGGGCGGGTCCGCGCCGCCGCCACCACGGTGAGCGCCGCGCTCCGCGTCCGCGCCCTCGAGCCGGGCGACCGCGCCCGCTGGGACGCCTACGTCCGCGCGCAGCCCGGATCGCACTTCGGACAGCTAGCCGCGTGGAAGGACGTGGTCGAGGGCACCTACGGCTGCCGCGCGCGCTACTGGCTCGCCGAGGAGGAGGGCCGGGTGCGTGGCGTGCTGCCGCTGTTCGAGAAGCGCGGCCGCACGGCGGCGCTGTTCTCGGCGCCCGGCGGGTTGCTCGCCGACGCGCCCGGGGTGGCCGACGCGCTGCTGGCACCGGCGCGCGAGCAGGTGGCTCGCGCGCGGCTCGCGTACCTCGAGCTGCGCGACCAGCGCGCCGCCTGGCCCGGGCTCGAGACCAGCGGGGAGCACGTCACCCTGATGCTCGACCTGGCGAGCGACGCCGAGGCGCAGTGGAAGACGTTCAATGCCAAGCTGCGCAACCAGGTGCGCAAGGCCCAGAAGTCCGGCTTCACCGCGCGCTGGGGGCGCGCCCACGTTCCCGACTTCCACCGCGTGCTGCTCGAGAACATGCGCGACCTCGGCACGCCGATCCGCGCGCCCTCCTACTACCGCGCGGTGCTCGAGGCGTTCGGAGAGGCGGCCGACATCCTGGTCATCGACCGGGCCGGGGAGCCTGCCGGGGCGATGTTCACGATCGCTCACGCCGGCACGCTGGCCGACCCATGGGCCTCTTCGCTGCGCCGACACTTTGCGCACTGTCCGAACCACATGCTTTACTGGGAGGCGATCCGGCGGGCCATCACGCTCGGCATGAGGCGCTTCGACTTCGGCCGCAGCCAGTGGGACTCGAACACGTTCCGGTTCAAGGAGCAGTGGGGCGCGCAGCCCGTCCCGCTCCACTACCAGTACGTCCTCGGGCGCGCGCGCCGGGTACCGACGCTCGCGGAGCAGAAGCACGCCTTCGACCTGGCGGTGAGGATCTGGAAGAGGCTGCCGCTGCCCGTGGCTCGCGTGCTCGGGGAGCCCGCGAAGCGCCTGTTCCCGGAGGCACTCTAGAATGGTCGCCCCCGTCACGGCCCGGTCCCCGCGCCGCACGCGGCGCTCGAACCCATGACGACCACGCCCCGCATTCCCGAACCCGGCGCCGACATCGAGCGCGTGCGCTGCGCCCTGGCGGAGCACCGCGTGCTCGTGGTCATGCCCGCGCACGACGAGGAAGAGAGCGTCGGCTCGACCATCGCCGGCATCCGGCGCGAGCTGCCGGGCGTGGACGTCCTGGTGGTCAACGACGCCTCGGCCGACCAGACCACCCGGGCCGCCGAGCGCGCGGGCGCGCGCGTGGTCGAGCTGCCCTGCAACCTGGGCTACGGCGGCGCGGTGCAGACCGGATTCCGCTACGCCGTGGCGCACGACTACGCATTCGTGATCCAGATGGACGCCGACGGCCAGCACGACCCGGCCTCGGCGGTGGACCTGCTCGCGCCGGTGGTCGGCGGCCACGTGGACGTGACGGTGGGTTCACGCTTCCTCGGCCAGGCCACCTACGCCATTCCGCTGCTGCGGCGTCTGGGCATGGGGGTGTTCGGCCGCATTGTCACCTACGTGACGCGCCAGCACTTCACGGACCCGACCTCGGGCTACCAGGCGATGAGCCGCCGGGTGGCGGCCTTCTTCGCGCGGGACAACTACCCCAGCGACTTCCCCGACGCCGACACGCTCATCCTGCTCGCGCTCGCGGGGTTCAAGGTGCGCGAGGTCCCGGTGTGCATGCGCGCGCGCAGCGCGGGGACTTCGATGCATTCGAACCTGAAGGCCCTCTACTACGTCTCGAAGATGTTCCTCTCCATCCTGATGGTGCTGCTGCGCTACAAGATGCTGCGCGCGAGGCTGTGAGGCTCCCATGGACACCGCCGCCGTATCGCTGACCTTCGACGTCGAGGACTGGTTCCATCCCGAGCTGGTGCGCCCGCACGTGGCGGCCGTGGACCCGCGCAGCGTGGTCGTGCCCGGCACCGAGGCCATCCTCGAGCGGCTCGCGCGCCACGGCGTGCGCGCCACGTTCTTCGTGGTCGGCGACGTGGTCCGCTCGCACCCCGGCCTGGTGCGGCGCATCGCCGCGGCGGGGCACGAGATCGCCTGTCACGGCATGACCCACCGCCCGCTGTGGGCCCTGGACCCGGAGGGGTTCCGCGCCGAGCTGCGCGCGTTCCGGAGCGCGGTACGGGCGGCCCTCGGCCACGACCCGGTGGCGGGATTCCGGGCCCCGACCTTCAGCCTCGACCGCTCCACCGCCTGGGCGCTCGACGTGCTGCGCGCGGAGGGGTTCGCCTACGACTCGAGCGTGTTCCCGGCCCGCATGAGGCTGTACGGCGTGGCGGGCGCCCCGCTCGGCATCTGGCGCCCGGCGCGCGGCGACCTCGCCGCGCACGACCCTCACGGCAATCTGGTCGAGTTCCCGGTGGCGGTGGCCGAGTGGGCCGGGTTCCGGCTGCCGGTGGCGGGCGGGTTCTACCTGCGCGCGCTCCCCGGCCCGCTGTTCCGCCGCGCGCTCGACGGCATCCTGCGCCAGCGTCCCGGCGCGCTCTACCTGCACCCCTGGGAGTGCGTCCCGGACGTCCCGCGGGTGCGGCTCGGTCCCATCGATGCCTTCATCACCTACGTCAACCTCGGCTCGGTCGGCCGCAAGCTGGAGGCCCTGCTCGAGCGCTACCGTTTCGCGCCGATGCGCGAGATCCTCGAATCGGGCGGGCATCTCGCCGCGCCCGCCACGGCCCGGAGGTCCACGTCATGATGCCCTTCTCCACCGGCATCCAGGTCCGCACCCAGGTCTTCGTCGTGCTCCTCGGCGTCGCCATCCTCCTGCTGGTGCTGAACACGGTGCGCAAGAAGCACCTCCGCGAGGAGTACTCGCTCCTGTGGCTGCTGGCCGCCGTCGTGCTCGTGCTGAGCGCGGTCTTCATCGGCGGGGTCGAGCGGCTATCGCACCTGATCGGCATCTACTACCCGCCGGCGTTCCTGTTCCTGGTCGCGATCCTCATGGTCCTGGTGCTCCAGTTCCACTTCTCCACCGTGATCTCGACGCTCCGCGAGCAGAACAAGAGCCTGGTGCAGGACGTCGGCATCCTCGTGAACCAGGTACGCGAGCTCGAGCGCGCGCTCGAGGAGCGCCGCTGAATGGCGCGCCCCCTGCCGATCACCGGGCGCACGCCGCGTCGCGACTACGAGCGGCGCATCGCGCCGCGCAGCCTGCTGCGAATCTTCTGGCAGAAGCAGCTCCACCTCCTGGCGCGCTCCTGCATCCATCCGGGACTCCGTCTGGCGCTCTACCGCGCCATGGGCATCGCGATCGGCAAGCACGTATTCGTCGGCATGGACACCTGGCTCGACTGCCAGTTCCCCGAGCTCATCCGCATCGAGGACGACGTCACCATCTCGTTCCGCGTGACGGTGGTGGTGCACGACGACGCGCGGCACATGGACCGCACCACGCCCGGCGCGGGCGACGGGACGGTGGCCCCGGTGGTCCTGCGGCGCGGCTGCTACCTGGGCGCAGGCTGCCTGGTGCTGCCCGGCGTGACGGTGGGCGAGCGCGCGGTGGTGGGCGCCGGGGCGGTGGTCACGCGCGACGTGCCGCCCGGCAAGCTCGTGGTGGGCGTGCCGGCGCGCGTCGTGAAGGACGTGGATTGAGCGGGGTGAAGGCACGCCTGCGTCCCGCCCTGCTGCTCGGGCTTGTGACGCTCAGCGCCCCGTGGCTGCCGGGCCTGGCCGGACAGGCGGCGCTCTACCCCGCGCTCGGCGTGTTCCCCGGCATGGCGCTGGCCTCGCTGCTCGCCGGGCGCGGTCCGGGGGCGCCGCGCTGGACGCTGGGGCTGGCGCTCTCGCCGCTGGTGTCCGCCGCCGCGGGCGCGCTTCTGGTCCTGGGCGGCATGAGCCTGCCAGCCTCGTCGCTGCTCATCGCGGCCGCGGGCTTCGTGCTGTGGGTCGCGGGCGAGGCGCTGCGGTCCACGACGCGCGGCCCGGACAGCGTGGAGCCCGCGCCCGAGCTGCGGTGGCAGGTAGGTCTCGGCGCGGCATTCGCCGCGGCCGCGGCGATCCCCGCGCTCGTCAACCCCCTACGCCCCATCTGGGCCGACGCCTGGATCCACGGCGGCCTGGTGTGGGACATCGTGCGGCACGGCCTGCCCCCCGAGGATCCGCGCCTTGCCGGCCTGCGCCTGAACTACGTCTGGTTCTTCAACCTCTACATCGCTCAGCTCGTGAGCCTCGGCTGGCGCGACCCGTTCGCCTACATGGCGATCTTCAACGCCGTGAACCTGGTCGTGTGCCTCTCGCTCGCCTACCGCATGGGACTCACGCTGTGGCGCGACCGGACCGCGGCGGCAGGCGCGGCGGCGCTCACGGCGTTCGGGCTCAGCGCCGGGGCCTGGCTGCTGTGGCCGGGACGGCTCGTGCCCGCGCTGGCCGGACACACGCGCGGCTGGGACGAGGTCATGGCCGAGCTGCATTCCATTCGACTCAGCTCGTTGCCCATGCTCCACCACCTCAGCGCACCGTTCGGGCACATCGCGAGCTTCATCGACAAGTTCACCGTCGGCACCGCGCTGTCGTACGCATGGATCCAGTTGATGGTGTTCCTGTGGGGCTCCCTGCTGTGGGTGCGCGACGGGCGCCGCGCCGCCCTCGCCTGGGTCGCCGTCGGCGCCGCCGGGATGCTGTTCTTCCACGGCGTGGTCGGGCTCTCGGTGATCCCGGTCGCGCTCGGCACGTTCGGCCTCGCCTGGCTCCTGAGCTTCCGCTGGAGCTGGCTGCCGGCGCGCGGGCGGCTGGTGGCTCTGGCCGCCGCGACGCTCGCGGGCGCCGCGGTCGCCACACCCTACACGGCCTCCATCTCGGCGGGGTGGTCGGCGCAGAAGACCGGCGTCCCGGACCACTACTTCTGGCCGGGCTGGATGATGCCGTGGACGCTCGTGACGGCCCTCGCGGTCACCGCCTGGTTCGCGCGCTGGCCGCTCGCGCGCATCGTGCGCGAGCGCTCGCGCGAGGGCACGCTGCTCGCCCTCTTCGTCCTCGGCATGACCGCCTTCGCCTGCGTGGTGGACCTGCCGCAGAACAACGAGTCCAAGTTCGTCTTCCAGGTGTTCTTCCCGCTGGCCACGATCGGCGGCGCCGCGTTCCTGCCCGAGTTGCGAGCGTTCCTCGCGCGGCGCGGCGCGCTGGCCTGGGCCGTGCCGGCGCTGCTCTTCCTGTTCGCGCCGGCGGTCACGCTCGTGACCTACGCCATGGACCCCGAGCGCCATACCGCGCCGGCGCTGAACCCCGCGCCCGGCGAGGAGGCGATGTACGCGTGGTTGCGCGACCGCACCGAGAACGACGCGGTGCTGGTGGACGCGCACGGCCGCGACCTCGCCATGGTCAAGGCCCAGCGGCGACTGTGGGTCGGGACCATATCGGGGCCGGAGAAGGCGGGCTTCCCGTTGCGCGCGCTCACCGAGCGCCACGCGGTCGCGGAGGACCTCTACGGACCGGGCGCCGCGATCGAGCACGACGCGCGCGCGCTCGCCTCGCTCGGGCGGCCGGTCTACGTGCTCTATCGCCCGGGCGACTCCCCGGGCCGCGCGCCCTGGGAGGCGCTCGAGCGCCGGCCCGACCTCTTCACGCGCGTCTACGACCGCGACGGGTTCAGGATCTACCGGCTGCGCTGAGCGCCGTGCCGGCCGCGGCGGACCCTCACCTTCGCGACCACGCCGTCGAGCAGGGCCGCCAGCTGGTCGTAGACCGCGTCGGGCGCGTGGTGCTCCGCCGCGTAAGCGCGGGCGCGCACGCCGACCGCGCGACGGGCCGCCGGGTCGGCCATGAGGCGGGTGACGGAGGCCACCAGCTCGTCGAGGGTGTTCACGACGTCGCCCAGGCCGTTGCGGAGGATGATGCCGTCGGGGTCCACCGCGGTCACGGTGGGGAGTCCCCAGGCCCACGCCTCGAGCACGGTGTTGGGGAAGCCTTCGGCCGGCGAGGTGTGCACGAACAGCGAGGCGTCGCGGTAGAGCTCGCCGAGCCGCTCGTGCTCGATGAAGCCGCGCACCTCGAGGTTCGGGCACTCGGCCGCCACCGCGAGCGCGGCGTCGTGCGCCTGCCTCGTCAGCGGCGGAGCGGGGATCACCCCGCACATCACGAACCGTTGTCCGGGCAGGCGGCGCGCCAGGCCGGTGAACCACTCGGGCCGCTTTGAGAGCTTGTAGGTGGCGAGCCACACCACGGTGCCGTGCCGGCCGGGGTCCACGGCCGCGGGCGGGATCTCGACCGGGTTGGTGATGACCACGCTGTCGAGCCCGAAGTTCTCCCGGAACAGCCGGCGCTGCCCCTCGGTCTGGGAGATGCGCGCGTCGGCGCCGCGCAGCGCGCGCCGGTACCACCACCGGTCGCGCACGTTCCCGGCCAGCGGCAACGCCGGGATCGCGTCGAAATCGTGCGCGCCGAGGAAGGCGAACCCCGCGCGCCGCAGCCGCGCCACGTCCCGGGCGAGCCCTGCCGGCAGGCCCGAGCCCTGCACGAAGTAGACCTCGGCGTCGGCCGCGCTCAGCGCCCCGAACGCACGGGTCAGGCGCGGGTGGAAGAAGCGCAGGCCGGGGAGCCCGGCCTGCGGCGGGAAGGTGCGCAACAGCGTCACCCCATCGCGCACGACGCGCGGCGGCTGGCCGTAGTCGCAGGTCGCGACCGAGACCTCGAACCCGCGCCGCGCGAGTCCGCGCGCCAGCAGCCACTGCTGCACCTCGGCCCCGCCCACGAACGGGATCTCGCCCCCGCTGGCCACCGGGTAGAGGTACGGCGCGTAAAGGCAAATCCGCCCGCGATCGCCTATGGAGCGCCCTCCGCACGCGTCACGCGCAGCGTCCCGGCCGGCAGGCCGGCGTAGTAGTCGTCGTCGAAGAAGTAGTCCGAGAGCCGGTAGATCGGGTACATCGGCGCGCGGATCATGCGCACGCGCACCACGTAGTCGCCCGCCGCCACGTCCCTCGGCACCACGACCTCGAAGCTGTCGCACACCACCTCGTCGGTACGCCAGAGGTCCACGCCGTACGCCCCTCCCGCCGGCAGGTGGTCCACGCGGAACCGGTAGCGCTCGTGGTTCAGCTTCTCCATCACCTTGCGAACCGGCTTGGTGATCCAGCGCGGCGGCGACGCGCCGCCCGGGAGCGCCCGGTCGAAGCGCACCGCGACCTGATACGCGCCGGCCGGCAGCCCCTCGAGCGCGCGCCACTCGGCGGTCGCGCCGAGGGTGTCTCCGGGCCGCGCGGTGTGCGAGGCGAGCGCGAGCGAGACCAGCGCGGGCAACCGGGGGCCGATGCGGCGCGCGACGCGGAAGCGGCCGGGCACGAAGGGTCTCACGAACGCGCACGGCCGCGGCGGCGTGGACAGCGTGTCGAGCGCCGCGCGGCGCACGCGGTAGATCGCGAAGCCGTCGCGGTCGTAGACGCGCTCGAACGCGGCGGGCGCCGCGTCGAGCCGCGCGCGCGCGGCGCGGAACCACTCGGGACGCGGCGTCCAGTAGCCCAAGTGCGGGATCTCGGTGAAGCGGCTGTTCAGCGCCACCACGTCCACATCGTGGCGCCGCACCACGGCGCGCATGCGCTCCCAGCTCGCGTACGGGTCGAGCGCATCGCGCGCGTCGAGCAGGCGCTGGAGCCCGTAGGGGTCGTTGGGCGTGCTGTGCTGCTCCACCACGCACACCACGTAGTGCCGGGTGAGCATCGGCACGCCGTAGGAGGTGGCGGGGTCGGAGAGCACCACGCTCCCGGCCGGCAGGTGCGCATTCATCCAGGCGTACGCGTCGCGCCACCGGAGCGGGCTCTCTGCCAGGTCCGCGGCCGCGATGCGCGAGGGCCGCAGCAGGATCGCGACGCCGTCGCGCAGCACCGGGAGCAGGAGCAGCGCCACGCCCACCAGCCCGGCGAGCGCCCACGCCCGCGCCCCGCCCGCCCCGGAGGCCGCGCCGCGCGCGAGCGCTAGGATCACCCAGGCCAGCAGCCCGGACAGCGGCACCATCCAGATGCAGCGCATCAGCAGATAGCGCATGTGCGGCTCGAGCACCGCCACGGCCAGCGGATCGAAGATGACCAGCGCCACGCCCAGCGAGGTGGTGAGCAGGAACAGCACCGCGGGGTTGTCGCGCCCGTGCCGCCACAGCGACACCCAGGCGAGCGGGAACAGCAGCCAGAACAGTCCCATCCAGTCCCACAACACCCCAATCGAGACGATGCGCACGCCGTCCCACAGCACCAGCAGGCCCTGGGACTCGGTGTGGATGATGTCGCGCGGCGCGTGGGACAAGTGCGCGCGGTAGAGCAGGTAGGGCAGGCACGCCGCGCCCAACGCGAGCGCGCTGCCGGCGAGCCGCGCCACCGTCGGGCTCCAGCGCCGGTCGCGCAGCAGCAGTCCCGCGCCCAGCGCACCGAACACCAGCGTGAACTGGATGGCCGAGAAGACGTGCGTCGCCGTGGCGCCCAGCCCCAGCCCCAGCGCCGCGAGCCGACGCGGGCGGGCGGGCGAAACGAGGTCGCTCAGCACCGCGACGGTGGTGGCGAGCGCGAGCTGGTCGGCGAGCTTGGTGGCGAACACCGCCTCTCGCAGGGGCGCCTGCGCGAGCGAGCCACCGTAGGTGAAGAGCAGAGCGCAACCCGCGAGGACCGCGCCGGTCGCACCACCGATGAGCACGCCGAGCGCGGCGGCGTTCATTACGAACAGCGCGGCGAGCGCGCCCGCGAGCAGTCGCCACGCCACGATCGCGTCCACCGCGGCGAGCTTCGCGACCAGCGCGACCTGCGGGTGCCAGAGCCCCTTGCGCGGGTCGGCGCCGGCGGGACCGGCGTCGCGGAAGAACTCGTCGGTCGGGAACGCGTCGCCATGGCTCATCATGCGGCGGATGGCGGAGATGTGATCGGGCGAGTCGGAGTAGTAGGTGAGCGGCGGACCGAGCACCCCCGCGTGCCACGCGGCGAGCGCCGCGGCGACGAGGACCAGCGCCGTTGCCCAGGCCGGGAGCCGCGGGGCGGGCGCCGTCGGCCCTTCGCGCCGCGCCAGCGCCAGCGCCCAGAGCAGGGCGTTCGGCAGCAGCGCCCAGACCGCGAGCGGCGTGAAGGGCTGACCGAGCGCGCGGGTCGCCAGCACCAGCAGCCCGTTCCACGCGATGCCCAGGCCGAGCGCCCAGCCCGCGGCGAACCACGCGCCGCCCGGGGGCAGCGCGGTGAGACGGACGAGCGCGAGGCCCGGCGCGAGCACGAGCGCCCCGAAGGCAAGCAGCGTGCGCAACCCCGCGGGGAGCCCGGCCAGCGCCCCCGCGGCGAGCAGGGCGTGCAACGTCAGCAGGAGGGCCGCGAGTGCGGCGGCGGCGCGGCGCTCACGCATCCAGCGTCTCCGTGCGGCGTCCCCCGCCGAACCACGGGAGGTTGAACTCCATCACCAGCTGCCGGAGCCCCAGCCCGCGCACGAAGGGGACGCACACCAGCGCGTAGATCGCGGCGAACGAGACCAGGTTGAGGGCGACACGGGTCAGGCGGATGCCGGTGCCGGAGCGGTCGGCCCACGGCATCAGCCGATCGAGCGCGAGGGCCAGCGCCAGGCTCGCCGCGAGCGGCAGGAAGAAGCGGAAGAGCCAGCGTGTACGCTCGAGGAACGGCACCTGGAGCCCGCGCAGCGCGAGCCACGGGAACACCAGACCGCCCGCGGCGAACGTGCCGAGCGTGGCCCACGCCACGCCGGTGATGTCGTAGCCCATGCGCACCACGGTGTAGTCCACGCCAGCCCCCACAACGGTGAAGAAGCCGGCCGCCGTGACGAGGGCCCGGTGACGCCCGAGCGTCATGAGCACGACCGACGAGAGGTTGGAGAGTGCGATGACGGCGGCAGCATAGCACATGATCCGCGCCGCGCTGATGCCCGGCAGGTACTTCGGGAGCAGCAGCATCGCTCCGTCGCGTGCGGCCAGGAACGTGAGGCCGCACAGCGCCGGCACCAGCACGGCCAGCACCTGGAAGGAGCGCACGGCCTGCCCGCGGATCGCCTCGGGGCGGTTGCCCTCGGCGTGGTAGCGGCGCAGGAGGTGCGGGTAGAGCACGTAGGCGATCGAGTCAGGCAGGTAGAGCAGCAGGCCCTGCACGATCACCGCGAGGCTGTAGTAGCCCAGCGTCTGCGTGCCGAGGAAGCGCAGGATGATGAGCCGGTCGAGGCTGCGCAGCACCACCGAGGAGGCGGCGTACAGGAACATCGGCAGCCCGACCCGGAGCAGCAGCATGCTGTCACGCGAAGGTCGCGGGCGAAGCGGCACCGCGCCGTGGCTCTGCGACTGCACGTAGATCACGCCCGCCGCGGTGCCGGCGAGCCAGCCGACCAGCAGCCCCCAGGCGTCCATGAACGGGATGAGCGAGAGCCCGACCGCGGTCCCGATGCCGCCCTGCAGGATGAACCACGTGCTCACTGCGCCGATGTCGCCGTGCGAGCGCAGCAGCGTGAGGTAGTAGTTCGAGAGGTTGATGAGCCCGATGCACGCCACCGCCGCGAGCACGCCGCGCACGCCCCAGAACGCCAGGATGCGCCCCTGCGAGCCGAGCAGGTAGAACAGGCTCCCGGCCGCGAACAGCGCGGTGAGCGTCACGATGTTGAAGAGCCCCGCGCGCTTGATGCGCTCGAGCCGCACCGGGTCGCCCGCCACGATCCGCGGCGGCACCGCCTGATCGAGTCCCTGCTGGGTGCTGAGCGGCGCGAGCGTGCCGTAGTCGAGCAGCAGCGTGATGGCGTTCCACGCGCCGTAGGACAGCGGCCCCATCAGGCGCATGGCGATGATGCCGCGCAGCATGAGCGCAGCGCGCACCACGTACTGCGTGGCGGCGAACCCGACCGAGTCTCGAACCAGCTTCCGGGGATGCACGGGGGACGCTCCCGGTTCAGGCCGTGGCGGGCCGCGCGCCGAGCCAGTCGCGCGCGAGCCGTCGCAGCCCGGTGCCACGGGCGAACCACCACAGGGCGGGCAGGAGGTACTGGCTCGCGGCCACGCCGAGGGTGTCGCGGGCGAAGCGGCGCGCGCTCACCGTGCCCCCGGGGGAAAGGGGGTGGAGACCCGCGTCCTTCTGCCCTACAATCACCGGCCTCATGATCCGACCGACGCCCCGCGGGGCCCGCCCCGCGTGAGCCTCACGCCTTCCACCGCACCGCTGGCTTCGCGCGGCGGGTCGCCGGTGCGCGCCACGTTCCTCCCGGTGGCGCGACCGTGGATCGGGGAACGCGAGAAGCAGCTGGTGCTCGAGACGCTCGACTCCGGGTGGATCACCACCGGCCCCAGGTCGGAGGAGCTGGCCCGGCGCGTGGCTCAGCTCGTGGGGATGCCCCACGGCATCGCGGTGAACTCCGCCACCGGGGCGCTCCACCTGGCGCTCGCGGCGCTGGGCGTGGGCCCGGGCGACGAGGTGGTCACCGCGGCCTACACGTTCGTGGCGTGCGTCAACGTCATCGAGCACGTCGGCGCCAGGCCGGTGCTGGTGGACGTCGAGCCCGACACGCTCTGCATGGATCCGCGCGCGGTCGAGCGGGCCATCACGCCGCGCACCCGGGCGCTGATGCCAGTGGACTACGGCGGCCACCCCTGCGACCTCGACACGCTGCTCGCGCTGGCGCGCCGGCACGGCATCGCGGTGGTCGAGGACGCGGCGCACGCCCTGGGGGCCTCGTGGCGCGGCCGGCCGGTGGGCGCCTGGGCCGACGTCACGGCGTTCTCGTTCTACGCGACCAAGAACCTCACGAC
Organism: uncultured bacterium; assembly: GCA_964359105.1. Lineage (GTDB taxonomy): Bacteria > Eisenbacteria > RBG-16-71-46 > RBG-16-71-46 > RBG-16-71-46 > JACRPT01. Next base: position 1,755 of record CAYHRW010000006.1, on the reverse strand, counting down.
CGGCGAGGGCGGCGCGGCGGTCACCGCCGACCAGGCGCTGGCCGAGCGCATGGGCCTGCTCTCGCTCCACGGCATGAATCGCGACGCGTGGAAGCGCTACACCGACACGGGCTCGTGGTACTACGAGATCACGGCCCCCGGATTCAAGTACAACCTGAGCGACGTGCTGGCCGCGATCGGCCTGGGGCAGCTCGAGCGCTTCGACGAGATGCAGCGGCTGCGGCGCGAGCGCGCGGCGCACTACGACGCGCTGCTCGCCGACGTGCCCGAGGTGCGCTGCCCGGTGGCGCGTCCCGAGGCGGTGCACGCGTGGCACCTCTACCCGATCGCGCTCGAGCTCGAACGTCTGGACTGCGACCGCGCGCGCTTCATCCAGGAGCTGCGCGCGGAGAACATCGGCACCTCGGTGCATTTCGTCCCGATCCACTTCCACCCGCACTTCCGCGCCACGCTGGGCCACGCCGCGGGCGCGTTCCCGGCGGCCGAGGACGCCTACCGGCGCGCGGTCACCCTGCCGCTCTTCCCGGCCATGACCGAGCGCGACGTGGAGGACGTGGTCGCGGCGGTGAAGAAGGTCGTCGCGCACTATCGGCGCTGAGAGCCCGGGCCCGCCTGCCGCACACGGGCGCGTCCCGGTGCACGGCGAGCCCGTCCCTGCCGGGGGTCGCCCCTCTTCCCTCCCGCTCATCCGCCGCCCTCCCGCGCCTGGCCGAGGGAGCGCAGCGAGAGGCCTTCGCGGCGCAGGTAGAACAGGCCGACGGCGGTGACCGGGAGCCACTGGCCGGCCCAGTAGAACCACGAGAACGACGTGGACAGCGCGTGGTCCCGCACGTGGAACAGCGCGAGTCCGCCCACGCACGCCACGTTCATGGTGCCGATGTAGCCGGGCGCGGCCGGGGCCATGATGGCGAACGCGGTGATGACGAGGAGCGTGAGGCCGGCGTACCAGGGGAGGTGGATGCCCAGCGCCACCATGCTGGCCTGCAGCGCCACGGCGAAGCACCCGAACATCACGAACGACAGTAGGAACACCCACAGCAACCGCGGCAGATCGCGGAACAGGCTGAGGCCCTCGACGAAGTGGTCGAGCGCGACCCCCGCCTTGCCGCGGTGCCGCTCGGGCAGGCGAGTCGAGAGCCGGTGCAGCAGCCCGCGGGCCAGCTGGGGCCGCCGCTCCAGGAACACCAGGATCGCGGTAAAGGCAACGCTGAGCACGATGAGCGAGGTGGCCCCGGCGCGGGTCAGCTCGACCGCCCGGCGCTCCTCGGCTCCCGCGCCGGGCTCGAAGCGGTGCACCAGCAGCGTGATGCCGAGGATGCCGAGCAGGGTGAGCATGTCCACCACGCGCTCGACCACGACGGTGGCGAGCACCATGGTCCTGGAGCAGTTCTCCCGCCGCGCCAGCGCCCAGGCGCGCACGAACTCGCCGAGCCGGAAGGGCAGCACGTTGTTTGCCATGAAGCCGATCATGGTGGCGCTGTAGAGGCTGTCGAGCGAGGCGGTGCGCGGCCCGGCCAGCAGCGAGCGCCAGCGCACCGCGCGGATCAAGAAGCCCAGCAGAGTGAGTCCCATGAGCGCGAAGAACAGCAGGGCGTTGGACTGGCGCAGCGCCTTTACGACCTCGGCCACGCTGACGCCACGCATCGAGACCCAGACGGCGACGGACGAGATGGCGATGCCGAAGGCCAGCTGGAGCAGGCGGCTCACTGGTGCACCCTCCATCTCTGAGCTGGCACAGCCGGAGAGTGCCGGTGA
>CAYHRW010000005.1:0-30671 GCA_964359105.1 uncultured bacterium | reverse complement strand
AGCGTCCAGGTGACGATCGCCTTCGCGGTGGCGCGCGGCGACCGGCGCACGGCGATCCAGTATGCGAACGACTACCAGCAGTTCGTGGCGGGGACCCTGCAGGGCGGGGCGGCGGCGCTGTTCGCGAAGTATCCGTCGCTGGACAACGCATACGCGGTGCAGGTGGCGCGGGAGGGGGTCTACGAGGACCGGTCGGACTGGCCGTTCCTGACCAACGGGCACGGGCGCGAGACGCCGCTCAAGCCGAAGGCGGGCGAGGGGGCGATCACGGCGCAGGACTGCCACGACGAGTTTTCGCGCACGGTGACCTCGACTCAGCCGGAACCGGACTGGTTCGATTTCGACTGCGACTACTGCACCGGTGCATACGACAGCCGGGCAGGGCGCGGGATGTTCCACCGCATCTGGAACGCGGACGCGCCGCCGCCGGGCCCGAACCTGAATGCGGCGACCAACTACAACTACTCCGACAACCCGGACCGCCAGGTGGTGGCGGCGGGGGACAACCATGTCACGCTGGCGTGGGACAACCTGTCGGAGACCTCGGCGGACCCGAAGTCGGGGTGGTTCGACTTCCGCGGCTACCGCGTGTGGAAGGCGGCGAACTGGACGCGGCCGGTGGGCGCGGCGGGTCCGAGCGACGACGACTGGTCGCTGATCGGGGAGTTCCGGCAGTTCTCGTACCGGGACGCGATCACCAACGAACTGATCCCGCGCAACTACACCTGGCAGCAGGGCGCGCCGGGCGATTCGGTGAAGGTGTGTCCGCGGATGTTCGTGCCGAACTACCGGTACCCGGTGGGCTCGACGCACTGCCAGAACGGGTGCGTGGACACCGCGACGGTGGACATCTGCCTGGACCTGTGGGACGTGTGGGACCGGCAGAGCGGGATGGTGATCAAGCCCGACACCTCGGTGCGCTGCGTGGAGTATCCGACCTGCGTGGTGGAGGTGGCGTGCATCAACGGGCGGGAGAACTGCCAGACACCGGACAACCTGGAGGCGCGCATCCGTTACCCCGTGGGGCGCTTCCAGCTGGTGGACCGCGAGGTGAAGAACGGGTTCGTGTATTTCTACTCGGTGACGGCGTTCGATTCGACCGGGTTCCGCGCCTCGAAGCTGGAGCTGTCGGGGCGGCGATCGGCGGTGGAGGCCGAGGGAGTGACGCCGCAGCTGGGGACGCGGACGGGCCGGAGGGTGTGGGTCGTGCCGAACCCCTACCGGGGGTTCAGCCGGATCGCGGACCGGCCCTCGGCGTGGGACCTGACGCCGAACGGGACCGACCCGACCGGGACGCACATCGACTTCTTCGGGCTGCCGCGTGGGGTGTGGACCATCAGGATCTTCACGGTGTCGGGCGACCTGGTGGCGGAGATCAAGTCCACCGACCCGGTGAACGAGTCGATCCGCTCGCCGGTCACGGATTCGCAGGGCCAGCAGCACCCGGGGGTCAACCGACAGCAGGACAACCCCGACGACGGGCAGGCGCGCTGGAACCTGATCTCGCGCAACGGCCAGGACGTCGTGAGCGGCATCTACCTGTTCACCGTCAAGTCGAGCCAGGGTATGCAGCGCGGCAAGTTCGTCGTCATCCGCTAGGGCTCGGGAGCGAAGGAGGACCTACGTGAGAAAGACCATCGCGGCGCTGGGCCTGGCGGGGATCCTCGTCCCCGGCTGGGCGGGCGCAGCCAACATCTTCGAGAAGGTCGGCACCTTCGACGGGCAGTTCCTGAAGATCCCCGTGGGTGCGCGTGCGGCCGCCATGGGCGGCGCCTTCGTCGGCGTGGCCGACGACGCGACGGCGCTGTTCTGGAACCCCGCGGGGATCGCCCGCATCGACCCCGACAAGTCGGAGCTCTCGCTCAACCACGCGAACTGGCCCGCGGAGCTGTCGTTCGACCAGGTCGGCTACGTCTTCCATGTCAGGCACATCCCGGGCGCCTTCGGAGTGCACGCGCGCGCCCTCTCGATGCAGCCGATGGTGGAGACCACCGCCTACCAGCCCGACCCCGACGTCGGGACGGGGCGTACGTTCGATGCCGGGATGATGACCGCCGGGGTCAGCTACGCGCGGTCGTTCACCGACAAGTTCAGCGCCGGCGTCACCGGCAACCTCATCAGCGAAGGCCTGGCCGAGTTCACGCAGCAGACGTTCGCGTTCGATGTCGGCACGCTCTACGACGTGGGCACGCTCGGGATGAAGATCGGCATGGCGATCTCGAACATCGGCTCGCAGATCAAGTTCATCGACCGCTCGGCCCGCATCCCGGCCATCTTCCGGGTCGGCACTTCGGCGATGCTCATGCAGACGGCCGATCAGAAGATCCTCGGCTCGTTCGAGTTCTCGCATCCGCCGGACAACGCGGAGCGGATGAACGTCGGCGCGGAGTACTCGTTCAAGAAGTACGTGTTCCTGCGCGGCGGCTACAACATCAACTACGACGCCGAGGGCATCGCCGGCGGCGTGGGGTTCCATTTCCCGGTGGCGGTGGCCGGGGAGGCCAACCTCGACTACGCGTTCACGGACATGAAGGATCTGGGTGGCGTGCATCGCTTCTCGCTCCGCTTCGAGTTCTGACGGCGGACACGCTCACGTGCTGAACCGGTTCCTCCGGGTGACGCGCTCCCCAGCGGGAGCGCGTTTCGCTTGCACGCTCGCGCTGCTGTGCGCGGCCGGCGCGGCCGGCGCGGAGGTCGCGGAGCGCGAGCGCAGCCGCGACTTCGGTCCGGGCCCGCTCCCCTGGCGCGTCGCGGGTCGGGTCGGCTTCACCGTGGACGCGGCGGCCTTCCCGGACTCCGCCGGCCAGGTGCTGGAGGTCTACGTGCGCGTCCCGCCCGGCACGCTGGCCTCGCTCGCGCGGGACTCGTCGGGCTTCGGGGAGCTGCGCGTCTCGGCGCGCCTGCGCGCCGCCGGCGGCGGCAGGCCGGCCGAGCAGACGCAGGGTTTCCGCATCGAGCGCGCCGACTCCGCGGACGGTTTCGGCAAGGTGGTGGCGCTGCGCTTCACGGTCCGCCCGGGGCTGCAGAAGCTCCAGGTCCGCGTCGAGGACGCCCTCTCGCGGAAGCGGGGGATCGCGTACGCCGGGCGGCAGGTCACCGAGTCGAGCCGCGTGGAGGGGAGCCTCACCGTCCCGGGCCCGCAGGCCGGGCGCGACCTCTCCGACATCGAGTTCGTGTGGACCGAGAACCCGGGTGGCGCGCCGAGCACCTTCCTGCGCGCCGGGCGGACCGTGCTCCCGAACCCGGAGCGGCTCTACGGCCTTTACGCCGGCGAGCTGCGCGCGGCATTCACCGCCCGCGCGCGACCGGCTGACCAGCGTCCCTGGCGTTGGATCGCCCGGGTGATCGACCGGGACGACCGGGTGGTCGCGGAGCGCGAGAGCGTCGAGGCGGCCGGGCGCTGGCTGCACGGGAGCGTCGCCTTCGACGTCTCGCGCGCGCCAGCGGGCGGCTACGACCTCGAGCTCAAGGCCTGGCAGGAGGGGGACCCGGGCGCGCTGCTGCGCAAGGCCCGCTTCAGCATCGCCTGGCAGCGCCCCTCCTGGGAGCGGAATCCCGGTGACGTCTCGGACGAGGTCCACTTCCTGCTCGCGCCGGACGACGAGGAGGCGTTCGCGCTGCTGCATCCCGGCGAGCAGGAGCGCTTCCTGGACGAGTTCTGGCGCGAGCGCGACCCCACCGCCGAGAGCGCAGTGAACGAGGCGCAGGAGACGTTCCTGAAGCGCGTGGAGGTCGCGAACCGCACCTGGGGGCGTGCGGGGCTCGGCAAGGGGATGTTCTCGGACATGGGCCGGGCCTTCATCCGCTACGGCGAGCCGAGCGAGATCATCCACCAGGTGATCCCGACCGGCGACGAGACGCTCGACCGCGTGCTGGTCGAGCTGTCGGCCACCGAGGACCGCCCGGTGGGAGACGTGCACCAGAAGGGGCCGGGCGGCGACCAGCGTCCCTTCGAGCTGTGGATCTACCAGGGAGAGATCGGCATGCCGCCCGACGTGGATCCGAAGGCCGCGGGCCGCACGCGCCACCGGCGCATGGTCTTCCTTTTCGTGGACGAACAGGGGATCGGCGACTACCGCCTCAGGTACTCCACGGAGTAGCACGCCCGCGAACCTGGTCCGCCCCTTGACCCCCGGGAGCCCTTCCGCCATATTGCCGCGGATTCCCTGACGAACCCCCACGATCTCCGGGACTTCGTGCATCCCCGAGGGGCCAGGAGCGCCCCCCTTCCATGCGACTCGGGATCCTGACCGGCGGCGGAGACTGCCCCGGGCTCAACGCCGTGATCCGCGCCGCCGTGGTCCGCATGGTGCGCACCTACCACGGCCAGATGCTGGGCTTCGAGGACGGCTGGGCCGGTCTCCTCAAGTCGCGGGTCCGCGAGCTCGACCTGCCCGCGGTGAAGGGCATCCTGCCCCGCGGCGGGACCATCCTCGGCACCTCGCGCGTGGACCCGTTCCGCGAGGACGGCGGCGTCCAGGCGGTGCGCGACGCCTTCTCCCTGCACGAGCTGGACGGCCTGCTGGTGTGCGGCGGCGACGGCACGCTGGCCGCGGCGGCGCGGTTCCACGAGGAGGGGCTGCCGATCGTCGGCATCCCCAAGACCATCGACAACGACGTGGCCGGCACCGAATACACGTGCGGCTTCGACACTGCGCTCGAGCACGTGGTGCGCGCGGTGGACGCGCTCCACACCACCGCGGAGTCGCACGACCGCGTCATCGTGCTGGAGGTCATGGGCCGCAGCACCGGCTGGATCGCGGTCTCGGCCGGGATCGCCGGCGGCGCCGACGTCGTGGTGGCGCCGGAGCACCCGGTGAGCGTGCACGAGGTGTGCAACTTCATCCGCCACCGCCTGGCGCGCGGGCGCTACTTCAGCATCGTGGTGGTGGCCGAGGGCGCGAAGTTCGTGCCCGACCCCGACGGCAGGACGATCGAGATCGAGCACCGGCTCGACGACTTCGGCCGCCCGCGCTACGGGGGCGTGGGCGAGGCGCTCGCGCGCGAGATCGAGTCGCGGCTCAAGATCGAGACCCGCACCGTCACGCTGGGCTACGTCCAGCGCGGCGGCACGCCGACCCCGTTCGACCGCCTGCTGGGCACGCGCATGGGCATCGCGGCGGTGGACCTGGCCGTCAAGAACCGGTTCGGGCGCATGGTGAGCCTGCAGGGCGGCAACGTCACGTCCGTGGAGCTGTCCGTGGTCCGGCAGGGCCCGCGCCCGGTCAGCCCGGAGCTCTACGAAGCAGCCAGGGTGTTCTTCGGCTGAAGCGGCCGGGACGCCAGGAACGTCCGTCGGTCCGGCCCCGCCGGATCCTCGAGAAGGAGGTCACAGCATGGCCCTTCGCATCGGCATCAACGGTTTCGGACGCATCGGCCGTCTGGTCGTGCGCGCCGCGGTGGACCGCGGCGCCCCGATCGAGTTCGTCGCGGTGAACGACGTCACCGACGCGCCGACGCTCGCGCACCTGCTCAAGTACGACTCCGTGCACCGCGTGTGGCCGAAAGCCGGACCCGCCGTGGAGGGCAACCTGCAGGTGGCGGGGAGGAAGATCCAGGTCCTGAGCGAGAAGGAGCCGGCGAAGCTGCCGTGGAAGGCGCTGGGAGTGGACGTCGTGCTCGAGTCCACCGGGAAGTTCACCGACCGGGCAGGCGCGGCCCAGCACCTGGCCGCGGGGGCGCGCAACGTGCTGGTCTCGGCGCCGGCCAAGGGCGGGGACCTGATGTTCGTCATCGGCGTGAACGACAAGCTGTTCGACAGGTCGAAGCACCAGGTGGTGAGCATCGGTTCGTGCACCACCAACTGCCTCGCGCCGGTCGCCAAGGTGCTCTCCGACACCTTCGGCATCGAGCGCGGCTTCATGACCACCATCCACGCCTACACCAACGACCAGAAGATCCTCGACCTGCCGCACAAGGACCTGCGGCGCGCGCGGGCGGCGGCGATGAGCATGATCCCGACCTCGACCGGCGCGGCCAAGGCCATCGGCGAGGTGCTGCCCGAGCTCAAGGGCAGGCTCGACGGCGTGGCCGTGCGCGTGCCGACCCCGTGCGGCTCGCTCGTGGATCTGGTCGTCGTGACCCGCAAGAGCACGAGCAAGGACGAGGTCAACGCAGCGATGAAGGCGGCGGCCGACGGCCCGCTCAAGGGCATCCTCGAGTACTGCACCGACCCGATCGTGTCCACCGACGTGATCGGCAATCCGCACAGCAGCGTGTTCGACGCGCTCTCCACCAGCGTCATGGACGGGAACCTGGTCAAGGTGTTCTCGTGGTACGACAACGAGTGGGGCTTCTCGCAGCGGGTGGTGGACGCGCTGCTCATGATGGCGTGACGGGGGCTCCGATGAGTGACCGCAAGAAGAGCGTCCAGGACATCGACCCGGCCGGGAAGCGCGTGCTGGTGCGCGTGGACTTCAACGTGCCGGTCAAGGACGGCGCGGTGACCGACGACACGCGCATCGTCGCGGCCATCCCGACCATCCGCTACCTGCTCCAGAGGCGCGCGCGGGTCGTGCTCATGTCGCACCTCGGCCGCCCCAAGGGCGGTCCGGACGCGAAGAACAGCCTGAAGCCGGTGGCCGCGCGCCTGGAGCGGCTGCTGCGGCAGCCGGTGGCGTGCGCGGTGGATTGCGTGGGGGAGGGAGTCGAGGCCGCGGCGCGGGCGCTCGAGGACGGCCAGGTGCTGCTGCTCGAGAACCTGCGCTTCCATCCCGAGGAGGAGGCGAACGACGCCGGCTTCGCGCAGCGGCTCGCCGCGCTCGGCGAGCTGTACGTGAACGACGCGTTCGGCACCGCGCACCGCGCGCACGCCTCGACCGAGGGCGTCACGCGGTTCCTCAAGCCCGCCGTGGCCGGGTTCCTGATGCAGAAGGAGCTCGACTACCTGGGCCGCGCGCTCGACCGGCCCGCGCGGCCGTTCGTGGCGGTGCTGGGGGGCGCCAAGATCTCCGGCAAGATCGACGTCATCACCGCGCTGCTCGGCAAGGTGGACCGCCTGCTGGTGGGCGGCGCCATGATGTTCACGTTCCTGCGCGCGCAGGGCAGGCCGACCGGGCGCTCGCTGGTCGAGGAGGAGCGCGTGGACATGGCGAGGTCGGTGCTCGAGCAGGCCGCGGCGCGCAAGGTCGAGCTGGTGCTGCCGGTGGACTGCGTGGCCTCGGCCGCGGCCGACGGCAGCGCCCCGGGACGCCCGGTCGCGCTCGATGGGCTCGGCCCGGACGAGATGGGCGTGGACATCGGGCCCGAGACCGTGAAGCTGTTCACGTCGAGGCTGCGGGACGCGAAGACCGTGGTGTGGAACGGCCCGATGGGCATCTTCGAGGTCGCGGCGTTCGCCGCGGGCACGCTGGGCGTGGCGCGTGCGCTGGCCGAGGCCGGCAGCCGCGGCTGCGTCACCGTGGTGGGCGGGGGCGACTCGGTGGCCGCCGTGCAGCAGGCGGGGCTGGGCGAGAGGTTCACGCACCTCTCCACGGGCGGCGGGGCCTCGCTCGAGTTCCTCGAGGGCAAGGTGCTGCCCGGCGTCGCCGCGCTCGACGACGCGGAGGAGGCATGACCGGTGTGTGGCCACGCCGGCCGCGGCTGGTGGCGGGCAACTGGAAGATGAACAAGACCGCGGCCGAGGGCGCGGCGCTGGCCAGGGAGCTGGTGGGTCTCACCGGCGGCAGCGCCGCGCCACCGGCCAGCGGCATCGCGGTCTGCCCGCCCTTCACCGCGCTCGAGTCGGTGGGCGCGGCGTTGCGCGGGAGCGCCATCCACCTCGGCGCGCAGGACCTGCATCCCGAGCCGCGCGGGGCCTTCACCGGCGGGATCGCCGGCTCCATGCTCACCGCGCTCGGCTGCCGCTTCGTGATCGTCGGGCACTCCGAGCGCCGGCACGGGATGGGGGAGGACGACGCGACGGTGGCGAAGAAGCTGCGCGCCGCGCTGCGCGAAGGGCTCACCCCGATCGTGTGCGTGGGCGAGACCCTGGCCGAGCGCGAGGCGCAGCGCACCGCCGAGGTGCTGGTGCGCCAGACCCACGCGGCCTACGAGGGGCTCGAGCAATCGCAGGCGTTCGCCACCGTGATGGCCTACGAGCCGGTGTGGGCGATCGGCACCGGGCGCGTGGCCACGCCGGAGCAGGCGCGCGAGGCGCACCGCATCGTGCGCGCCACGCTCGACCGCGTGGTGGGCGCGGGCGTCGGCGCGCGCCTCACCGTGCTGTACGGCGGCAGCGTCACGCCCGCCAGCGCTCCCGCGCTGTTCGCGGAGGAAGAGGTGGACGGGGCGCTGGTGGGCGGAGCCTCGCTCGAGACGGCCTCGTTCTGGCGCATCGCGGCCGCCGCGGCCGGCGCCTGAAGGCGCGCGCCGCACGACACGCGCGCCGCACGACGGTTGACGGGTCCGGCGGTGGTTGATAGTCTCCACGCCCGCTTCGACACCCGGCCTGCCGGGACGAGGCGTCGCGAATGGTCGTGGCCACCCGCTCCGGGGGATCCATGTACGGCGCTCTGATCGTCTTCCATCTGCTGGTGTGCATCGCCCTGGTCGGTGTGGTGCTGATGCAGTCGGGCAAGGGCGGCGGCCTCGCCGGAGGCGCTTTCGGCGGCTCGGCCCAGACCGTCTTCGGCGGCCGCGGCGCCACCGACTTCTTCACCAGGGCCACCATGGTGCTGGCCGGGGTGTTCTTCCTGACTTCCGTGGTGCTGGGCCTGATGTCCTCGAACCGCGCCACCTCCAGCGAGAGCGTGGTGCAGAAGGCGGCGAAGAGCGCCGCGGCTTCGGCGCCCGCCCCGGCCCGCCCCGGGCCCGCAGGCGGAGTCCCGGCCCCGGCGGCCCCGGCGGGCGGCGGGCAGCCCGCGGCCCCGGCCGCGGGAGGTCGCTAGCCGCAGCGGAAGGATGCGACGTGCCCGGGTGGTGGAATTGGTAGACACGTACGTTTGAGGGGCGTATGGGGAAACCCGTGCGAGTTCAAATCTCGCCCCGGGCACCACTGAAGCGAAGAAGCCACGCGAGCGCTCGCGTGGCTTCACTGTCAGGCGCCGAGCCGGGACAGCTAGAGGATCTCCCTGACGTAGCCGTCGAGCGTCTCCTCGTCGAGGTAGCCCACCACGCGACGCACGACCTGGCCGCGGCGGTTGATCAGGATGGTCGTGGGGATGGTGCGGATCGGGCCGTAGTCGGCGAGCACCTTCTCCTCGGCCATCGCGATGGGGAACCGCACTCCGAGCCGGTCGGCGAAGCGCCGCACCGCCACCGGCCCGTCGTCGTCCACGGACAGGCCGAGCACCACCAGCCCGCGCGCTCCGTAGCGCCGCTGCATCGCGTCCAGGTTGGGCAGGCTCGCGCGGCATGGCGCGCACCAGGTGGCCCAGAAATCGAGCAACACCGGCCGGCCCCTGAGGTCGGAGAGGCGCTGGGTCTTGCCGTCGAGCGTGCGGACGGTGAAGGGCGGTGCCTCGTTGCGGCTCGCCGCCGTCGGGGTGAGCATCTGCCATCCGGCGCCCAGTCCCACGATCACGACGAGGACGACGATGGGCAGCACGATCCGACTCACGGAGGTTTCCTTTCCCGGTTCCGAAGGGGCCGAGCCATTGGGTTGCCCGGACACTCGCCCAGACTCTAACCCTTCGGACGACGGCACGACGAACCGCGCAGCCGTTCTTTGCAGCCATTTGACCCTGACATCGGCATGACGGGCGTATGACCTTGAGTCGCCCGCGCCGCGCGCCGCGTCCTATCGCCGGCGGAGGCAGGCGTGAGGATGCGGGCGATGCGCGGAGGCGCTTCGGGGGCCGGTCTTTCTTGAGAGGCCTGCGACCGTGTGCTAGCGTGCGGTTCTCTGCATTCAGGCATCTTCAGTCCGTTCTCGAGGACCGGTCCACGACCGGGAGACGCTCGCGGACCGACTTCACAGGGAGCGTGAAGCCGATGGAACTCGGCGCTTGGATCCTCATCGGCGGGGGCGGGGTGCGGGGCACGGTCCCGGCCCTGGTGGCCAGCTCGGGCCCCTTCGCCAAGCTCATCCTGGTCGTCCTGCTCGCCATGTCCGTCTATTCGTGGGCGGTGATCGTGGAGCGCCTGCGCCTCTATGCCCGGGTGGTGCGCGAGGACCGGGCGTTCCTCGGCGCGTTCCGCGTGATCCCGCCCGGCGCCGACCTGCGCCTGGTCTCGGAGCAGCATCCGCAGAGCATGCTCGCGCGCGTCGCCCAGGCCGGCCAGAAGGCGCTCGACCAGCACCCGGCCGAGTCGGGCGCGTCCCTGGCGATGCGTTACGAGGTGACCCAGCGCGCCATGGACCGCGCCGCCAGCGAGGAGGCCGCGCGGCTCGAGCGCCACGTGGGGTTCCTCGCCACCACCGGCAGCGTCTCGCCCTTCATCGGTCTGATGGGCACGGTGTGGGGTGTGATGACCTCGTTCCTGAACATCGGCGCGCAGGGCTCCGCGTCGCTCGTGGTGGTGGCGCCCGGCATCGCCGAGGCGCTCATCGCCACCATCGCCGGACTCGCCGCGGCGATCCCGGCCGTGGTCGGCTACAACCACCTGCTTCAGCGGCTGCGCGACATCGCGAACGGCACCGCGGCGTTCGTCACGGAGTACCTCGACCGCCGCCTCGGGGGGCGCCTGCCGTGAAGGTCGGGTCCGGACGGATGCCGATGGCCGAGATCAACGTGACGCCGCTCGTGGACGTGGTGCTGGTGCTGCTCATCATCTTCATGGTGACCGCCCCGTTCCTGCAGGGCGGGCTCGAGATCGACCTGCCCAGGGTGGCCACGCGCGGGCTCGACGTGCGCGAGGGCCTGATCGTGAGCGTGCGCGCCGACCGCACGGTGGCGGTGGGCGACGCGGTGGTGCCGGAGGCGCGTTTCGAGGACGCGCTGGCGCGCGCGGGGGCCTCCCGGCGGCCGGTGTTCCTCAAGGCCGACCGCGGCGTGTCCTACGGGATGGTGGTCGAGCTCATTGCGCGGATGCGCAGGGCCGGGATCTCGGCGCTCGGCCTGGTGACCGAGCCGCCGCCGCCGGGGAAGCGCTAGACCATGCGGGGCGAGCTGCTCGGCTCCGGGCTCGTGCACTTCGCGATCCTGGCCGCGCTGTTCGTGGTGCGCGCCTCGGCGCCGGTGATCGTGCCGGGGCCGGACGTGATCCAGGTCGCGCTCACCGACCTGGCGTCGCTCCAGGCGCCCGCGCGGCCAGCGGCGGAGCCACCCCGGCCGCAGGTGAAGGCGGTCGAGATCAAGCCCACCGACGAGGAGGGCGTCAAGCTCGCGCCCCCGAAGAAGCCGCCGGCGAAGCCGGAGAAGCCGCGCGAGCAGGCGCCGGAGCCGGAACCCGCGCCCCACCTGCCCTACGCTCAGATCGGCAACGCCGGGCTGAGCGGCCAGGTCGGGGTGGACGCGCGCGACTTCGAGTTCACGTACTACCTCATGCTGGTGCGCAACAAGGTGGCGCAGGCGTGGGCGCCGCCCACCGGGCTCCCGGGCGGACGCCGGGTGCGGGCCGCGGTCTACTTCCGCATCGCGCGTGACGGCGGCCTGTCGAACATCCGGCTCGAGGAATCGAGCGGTGTCGAGTTCTTCGACCGCTCCGCGCTGCGCGCCGTCATGCTCAGCGACCCGCTCCCGCCGCTGCCGCTCGGCTACCCGGGCGGCGACCTCGGCGTCCACTTCGGCTTCCAGTACGCCCTGCCATGACGCGACGCCTCCTGTCTTCCGCGCTGGCCCTCGCGCTCGGTGCCGCCGGCGCCGCGGCCCAGACCGACGTGCGCATCGACGTGTCGGGCGGCGGGCGCAGGGTCCCGGTTCACTGCGAAGCGCTCGCCGCGGCCGGGGACCGCAGCCCGAAGGTGCCTTCGGCGCTGGCCGACGAGGTGCTGGCGAGCGACCTCGACCAGTCGGCGGTGTTCGTGATCACGCGGGCGTGGCGCGGCGACCAGCCGTTCGACGTGCAGGCGATCGTGGGCGGGCGCTGGACCGTGAGGGGGAACGAGGTGACGCTGGTCGGCGAGGTGCACGACTTCCCGGCGCGGCGCCCGATCCTCTCGAAGGAGTACCGCGCGCCGCTCGCCGGGTGGCGCGAGATCGTCCACCAGTTCGCCGACGACGTCGTGCTCCAGTTCACCGGCGAGCCCGGCATCGCCCGCACGCGGATCGCGTTCGTGGTGCGGGAGGGGCGGAACAAGGAGCTCCACGTCATGGACGCGGACGGCGCGAACCCGCACCCGCTCACCGCCGACCGTTCCCTCGCGCTCTCGCCCTCGTGGTCGCCCGACGGGTCGCTGCTGCTCTTCACCTCGTACCGGGGCGGCGGGGGACCTCGCGTGTGGGTGATCTCGGCCTCCGGTGGCAAGCCCTATCTGGTCTCGGGTCGGCCGGGCAACAACACCAGCGCGTCCTACTCACCCGACGGGCGGGAGATCGCGCTGACCCTGAGCGCGGACGGCAACTCGGAGATCTACGTGCTCGACGCCCGGGGTGGCTCGCCGCGCCGGCTCACCGACAACCGGGCCATCGACACCTCGCCCTCCTGGTCGCCCACCGGCCGGGAGATCGCCTTCACCTCGGACCGCGGCGGGACCCCGCAGGTCTATGTGATGGAGCGCGACGGGGGTAACGTGCGGCGCCTCACCTACGAGGTGAACTACACCGACTCCCCGGCGTGGTCCCCCCAGGGAGACCGGATCGCCTTCGTGGCCCGCACCGGCTCGGGCTTCGACATCTACGTGTGCCGCGCCGATGGCAGCGACGCGCGCCTTGTGGTCGGCGGCGGAAGCAACGAGAATCCCCACTGGTCTCCGGATGGCCGGCATCTGGTGTTCGCTTCGAACCGGGACGGAGGCTTCGGCCTGTACGTGACGGACCTGGACAACCGCGCTCCGCGCAAGCTCGACACCGGCGGGAGGCTGGCGATGTCGCCGGCCTGGTCGCCGCGACCGGCGGGCTTGGAGACGGCGCAGGTTTCGACTCCCAACCACTCCAACAGCGGAGGAAAGCCATGAAGGTCGCCCCTCGATACCTCGTCACCGTGCTGGTCGTGGCTGTGATCGCCGCGTTCGCCGCCGGATGCGCGAAGAAGGCGAAGGAGGCGCCGCCCGTGCCGCCCCCGGCGCCGCCCGTGGTCCAGCAGGACACCACCCCGACGCCCGTGCCGACACCGACGCCGGTGACACCGCCCGCGCCGCAGGTGACGTCGTCGGATCTCCAGCCCGCGTTCTTCGACTTCGACTCCTACGCGCTGCGCGACGATGCTCGCGCCGCGCTCGACCGCGATGCGAAGCTGCTGCGCGACAACGCCGGGGTCGCGATCACGATCGAGGGCCATTGCGACGAGCGGGGTACGGTGGAGTACAACCAGGCGCTGGGGGAGAGGCGCGCCCAGGCCGCGCGCGACTACCTGGTGGCCGCCGGGATCGCCATCGCGCGCATCCAGACCGTCTCGTACGGCAAGGAGCGTCCGTTCGCAGACGGCCACGACGAGTCCGCATGGGCTCAGAACCGGCGCGCGCACTTCGTCGTCCGATGAGAGCGCGGAAGCGTCATGGGGCGGGCGGCGCACGCCGCCCGCCCGCCCGCCCCGCACCCGGCGCGGCCAGGTTCGGGGCCCTGGCGTTGCTGCTGGCCGCCGGGATGCTGCCCGGCTGCTACGCGCCGCAGCTGGTGCTGCTCAAGTCGGGGCTCGACAGCCTGCGCACCGTGGTGGACACCATGACGGTGCGCGACTCGGTCGCCTACCGCGCGCTCGCCGACACGCGGCGCGAGGTCGCGGAGCAGCGCGACATCCTGCTCAGCACCCGCGCCACCGCGGGCAGCACCACGCAGGAGCTGTTCGAGCAGATGGGCCGCCTCGAGGGGAAGCTGGACGAGGTGATGGGGCGCTTCACGCAGATCGCTCAGCGGGCCGCGGCCCCTCCGGCCACGCTTGTCGGGCCCGACCCGAACCAGCTCTACGACCAGGCGGCCCAGGACCTGACGCAGGGGCGCTACCCGCTCGCGCTGCAGGCGTTCCGCGAGTACGTGCAGCGCTTCCCGGGCACCGAGCTCGCGGACAACGCCCAGTACGGCGTGGGCGAAAGCCTCTTCGCCCAGTCCAGGTTCGACAGCGCGGCCGTGGAATACGCGATCGTCGAAGCGATGTGGCCGCAGGGCGACAAGGTCCCTGCGGCGCTCTACAAGCTGGCGCTCAGCCAGGAGAAGACCGGGCAGACCACGCAGGCGCGGAAGACGCTGGAGGATCTGGTGAAGCGGTTCCCGCTCTCCGGCGAGAGCCAGCTGGCCCGTGAGCGCCTGGGCAAGGCGAAGCGCCGGTAAGCCCGGGTCGTCCGCGGCCTGCCTCGCCGCGGCGGCGCGGGTGCTCGCCGTGGCGGCCGGGCTCCTGGCGCCCGCCACGGCGGGGGCCGGCCACCGCGTGGCGGCGGCCACCGTGCCGGCCGCCGACTCCGTCGTGGTGACGCCCGGGACACCGCCCGCGGGCCCTGTGTCCCGCGGGCGCCCGGCGCGCGTGCGGCGCGTGGCGCCGCGGCCCGGAGCCGTCGAGCGGCGTCCCATCCGGCGCGTCGAGATCCTGACGCGCGACGTGTTCGACTCCGAGACGCCCTCGCGGCTGGCGACGCTCCGGCGCGTCGCGAACCGCCTGCACGTGCGGACCCGGGCCTCCACGGTGCGCAGCCACCTGCTGTTCGCGGCGGGCGACCCGTGGAGCGAGCGCATCGGGCGCGAAACCGCGCGCAACCTGCGCGCGCTCGACTTCCTGGTGCCGCGCCGCATCGAGGCGCAGGCCGAGAACGACTCGGTGGCGGTGACGGTCGAGACCCGCGACCTGTGGACCACCGCGCCCGAGATCAACCTCGAGACCAGCGCCGGCACGCGCACCGGCTCGGTCGGCTTCACGGAGCGCAATCTGCTCGGGCTGGGCAAGTCGGTGTCGGTGGCCTACCGCGAGGATGCCGCGGGGGTGTCGCGGCACCTGGGCTACGACGACCTCAACGTCGCCGGCTCGCGCCGTCGCTTCCACTTCGACGCCGGCAAGGGCTCGGAGGGCGCGTCCGCCCGGCTCGAGGTCGGGCTGCCGTTCTACGCCGAGGCCGCTCCGCGCGCCTACGGCGTGACGTGGAGCCGCGCCACCTCGGTCGCGCACCTCTACGAGGACGCTCGTGAGGTCGCGCGCCTGGACGAGCGGGCCGAGGAGTTCTCGCTCTCGTACGGCGTGCGGCTCACCGCGGACGGCACCATCGCGCGGCTCACCGGGTCCTTCGAGCTCGCCGACCGGCGTTTCGGCCCCACCCGCATGGGTCCGGACGCGGCGCCCGAGTTCGCGGGGTCCGAGCAGAACGACCGCCGCCGACTGCTCGCCGCGGAGCTCAGGCTGTGGCGCCCGCGCTACCTCGAGCTGGTGGACATCAATCGCATGGACCGCGTCGAGGACTTCGACCTCGGGCCCTCGCTGCGCCTCAAGGCCGGCTTCGCGCCGCGACTCCTGGGGAGCACCAGCGACGAAGGCTACGCGCGCGTGCGCTTCGACGGCGGCGCGGAGCACCCGCTCGGCTTCGGCTCGCTGCGCTCGAGCGTCTCGACCCGCCTCCGGCCCGCGTGGCTCGACCTGCTCGCCACCGCCGACACGCGCGCGTACTTCCTGACCGGCGGTCACACCGTCGTGCTGGCGGCGTACGGCATCGCGGGTGCGCACACCTCACGCGACTTCCAGGCGGTGGTCGGAGGGTTGAACGGCCTGCGGGCGTATCCGGTGCAGGCGGTGGCCGGCCGGCGGCTGTGGCGCCTGAACGCCGAGGACCGCTGGATCGTGAGCCCGGCCCACTGGCAGGTCGTGAAGGTCGGCACCGCGGCCTTCTACGACGCGGCGCGCGCCTGGGGGCCGGGCGCCGCGGGCACCGGCTGGTTCCAGGACGCCGGCGTGGGGCTGCGCATCGGGCTCCCGCAATTCGGGCTCACGCAGGTGATGCGCTTCGACGTGGCCTGGCCGGTGCGCCCCACCCGCGACGGCGTCCGCATGCCCGTCTTCTCGTTCGGCTCCTCGCAGGCCTTCTGAGCCGGTGCCCGGGAGCGGCCGGGGACGCGTCGCCGTCTTCCCCGACCGGCTCTCCGCCGACCGACTGGTCCTTCCTGCGAGTGGCGCGCCGGCGCGGGATATGGTGAAGTCAGACGGCAAGCGCGTCCCACCGCTGCGGGGCACGCCCACCCAGGACCATGACCAACACCACCGCACCTCCGACCCCGGACGGGAAGAACGCCGTCGTCCTGGTCGGCAACCCGAACGTGGGCAAGAGCGCCCTGTTCGGGGCGCTGACCGGCCGCTACGTGGAGGTCTCGAACTACCCCGGCACCACGGTCGAGGTCTGCGCGGGCCGAACGGACGGTGTCCGGCTCCTGGACACGCCGGGCATCCAGTCGCTCCACGCGCGCTCGGACGAGGAGCGCGTCACCCGGGACATCCTGCTCATGCACGCGCACGGCGCCGTCGTGCAGGTGGCCGACGCCCGCAACCTGCGCCGCAGCCTCCTGCTCACCGTGCAGCTCGCCGAGCTGGGACGGCCCTTCGTGCTGGACGTGAACATGATGGACGAGGCGCGCGACCGCGGCATCGCCGTGGACGTGGAGCGGCTCGCGCAGCTGCTGGGCGCCGAGGTGGTGGGAACGGTGGCCGTGCGCGGCGAAGGGGTGGACCGCCTTCGGACCCGCCTGCGCGGGGCGCGCCCGATGACGCACCGGGTCCTCTACGACGGCGTGATCGAGGATGCCGTCGGGCGCGTCGCGTCGCTCCTGCCCGCGGGGCTCCCGGAGGCGCGTGCCGTCGCGCTCATGATCCTGGCGGGCGACGAGGGGCTGGCCGCCCGCTTCGCCGGGGAGCACCGCGCGGAAGTCTCCGCGATCGTGAGCGAGACCGCCGCGCGCTACGCCAGGCCCCTGAGCTACGAGCTGACGCGGCAGCGCATGCGCTGCGTGGACTGCTTCGTGGATCAGGTGGTGCAGCGGGTGGCTCGCCCGCCGCACAGCCCGGGCGACGCGCTGGGCCGCCTCGCGCTCCACCCGGTATGGGGCTGGTTCCTGCTCGTCGCCGTCCTCGCCGCCGTCTACCTCTTCGTCGGTCAGCTCGGCGCCGGCGTGCTGGTGGACTGGATGGAATCGGTGGTGTTCGGCCGCGGGGTGAATCCGGTCGCCACGCGGCTGGCCGGCCTGCTTCCCTTCCCGTTCGTCCGCGACCTGCTGGTCGGGGACTACGGGCTCGTGACGATGGCGCTGAGTTACGGCATCGCCATCGTCATGCCGATCGTGCTCACCTTCTTCCTGGTCTTCAGTCTGCTCGAGGACTCGGGCTACCTGCCGCGGCTCGCGGTCATGATGGACCGCCCCTTCAAGGCCATGGGCCTGAACGGCAAGGCGGTCCTGCCCATGGTGCTCGGCCTCGGCTGCGACACGATGGCCACGCTCACCACCCGCATCCTGGAGACGCGCAAGGACCGCCTGCTGGTCACGCTGCTGCTGGCGCTCGGCGTGCCCTGCTCGGCGCAGCTCGGCGTCATCCTGGGCATGATCGCCTACCTGCCGCCGGCGGGCGTGGTGGTGTGGCTCGCGGTGGTCGCGGCAGAAATGATAACAATGGGCTGGGCGGCCGCGCGCGTGATCCCGGGGGCTCGCTCCGACTTCATCCTGGAGCTGCCGCCCATCCGCATGCCGCAGGTCGGCAACATCATGATCAAGACCGTGGCCCGGCTGGAGTGGTACCTGAAGGAGGTGCTGCCGCTCTTCGCGGTCGGCACGCTGGTCCTGTTCACGCTGGATCGCACCGGCGGCCTCCGCGCGCTCGAGCGCTGGGCCGCCCCGCTCGTCCAGGGCGGGCTCGGCCTGCCGCGCGAGACCACGGCCGCGTTCATCGTCGGGTTCCTGCGCCGCGACTACGGCGCGGCCGGCCTGTTCAACCTGGCCCGGACGGGCGCCCTGGCCGTGCCGCAGCTGGTGGTGAGCCTGGTGGTGGTCACGCTGTTCGTCCCCTGCGTGGCGAACGTGCTCGTCATCGCGCGCGAACACGGCGCGCGTGCCGCGGTGTGGGTGGTGGCGTTCGTGTTCCCGCTCGCGTTCGGCGTGGGCATGCTGCTGCATCTCGCCTTCCGCGTGCTGGGCGTCACGTTCTGAGGATCGGCCATGCGCTGCCCGCTGTGCGGCTACAGGTTCGACGAGTCGAAGCTGACCTGTCCTGCGGCGTGCCAGCTGGCCGCGCTGCAGGGCTGTCACCTGGTCTGCTGTCCGAATTGCGGCTACCAGATGGTGGACGAGCGCAAGTCCGGGCTCGCGCGCCTGCTGCGGCGCGTGCTCAAGACGCCCGAGCGCGATGAGCCGCCGGCGGAGGGCAGGTAGGCGTGGTGATCCCGCTGCATGGCTTGAAGCCGGGCGAGGTTGCCCACATCGTGGAGCTGCGCTCGAACGACCCGGCCCGGCTGGATCGCCTGTGTGCGCTGGGTCTCGTGCCGGGCAGCAGGATCGTCCTGCAGCAGGTGGCGCCCGCACTGGTCTTCCGCGTGGGGGAGACCGAGGTTTCGATCGACCTGGCGGTGGCGGACGAGATCCTGGTGCGCACCGGATGAAGCGCCGCGGTGGCGCGCGCCGCGCGGACCGGGGGCGCCGGCCGGCGCTTGACGCCCGCCGCGCACGCCCGTAGCGTTCGCGGCGAGGAGGTTCCGCACGCCATGGAGCTGACCGCCGTCCCGCTCGAGATCCCCGCCGACTGCAACCTCGTGGCCGGCCAGGCGCACTTCATCAAGACCGTCGAGGACCTGGCCGAGATCGTGGTGACCACCGTGCCCGGGGCACACTTCGGCATCGCGTTCTGCGAGGCCTCGGGCCCGTGCCTGATCCGCACCGAGGGCGACGACCCGGCGCTGGTCGCGGCGGCGGTGGCGAACGCCGAGAAGGTGGCGGCCGGGCACACGTTCTTCCTGCTGCTGAAGGGCGCCTATCCCATCAACCTGCTGAACGCGGTCAAGCTGTGTCCCGAGGTGTGCCGGGTGTTCTGCGCCACGGCGAACCCGGTGCAGGCGCTGGTGGCCGAGACGCCCCAGGGCCGCGGCATGGTCGGCGTGGTGGACGGCGAGCGGCCGCGCGGAGTGGAGGACGACGCGGCCCGCGCGCAGCGGCGGGAGTTCCTGCGGAAGATCGGTTACAAGCGGTGAGCGTGGTCCGTCCGCCCCAGATGGTGCGCCTCCGCGCCGCTCGCGTTCGCCGCGCGCGTGGCCTGGACTGCGCGCGCGTGCGGCCCGCGCCGGGAGGGCGCTGATGCTGCGCTTCGGCACTTCCGGCATCCCGCGCTCGACGCGGCGGCCGGGCACCGAGCACGGCATCCGCAGGGCCCGCGAGCTCGGCCTCGATTGCCTCGAGATGGCCTGGGGCAACGGGGTGCGCATGAGCGACGCGGCTGCGGACCGCATCGCGAAGGCGCGCGCGGAGTGCGGCCTCGAGCTGACGGTCCACGCGCCCTACTTCATCAACCTGTGCGGGGCCCGTGACGTCGTGCGGCGCAGCGTCCGGCGCCTGGTCGCCTCCGGCATCCAGGGCGCGCGCTGCGGCGCCCGGAGCCTGTGCTTCCACGCCGGCTTCTACCAGAAGCTGGAGCCGGGTGAGGCGCGGCGGCGGGTGCGTGACCGGATCGCCGAGGTGGCGGCCCGGATCCGCGACGCGGGCGTGAAGATCGACGTGCGACCCGAGCTGACGGGCAAGCCCTCGCAGCTCGGATCGCTGGATGAAATCCTGGCCTGGAGCGCGACGGTGGAAGGCGTGAGCCCCTGCATCGACTTCTCGCACCAAGTCGCGCGCCACCAGGGCGCTTTCAATCGCTACGAGGACTTCGCCGCCATGCTGGACCTGGTGGGCGTACGCCTCGGCCGCGGCGCGCTCCGGCGCCTGCACGTCCACGTCTCCGGCATCGAGTACGGTCCGAAGGGGGAGAGGCGGCACCGGCCCCTGCGGGAGTCGAGGTTCCGCTACCGGGACCTGCTGAGCGCGCTCCACCGCGCGCGCGCGTCGGGCTGGGTGATCTGCGAGACGCCGGCCATGGAAGAGGACGCGCTGCGCCTGCAGCGCGCCTATCGGAGGATGCGATGAGCGAGTTCCCGGCGAAGGCGCCGGTGGTGATCGTCGGCGCCGGCTGCATCGGGGCGGCGATCGCCTATCACCTCGGCCGCCGTGGCGTGAAGGGCGTGGTGGTGCTGGAGAAGGAGCCGTTCGCCGGGGCGGGCTCGACGTCGAAGGCGGCGGGCGGCATCCGCGCGCAGTTCTCCGCACCCGTCAACGTGCAGATCTCGATGCTCTCGGTGCGGCACTTCATGCGCTTCGCCGAGGAGATGGGGACCGACCCGGTGTTCTTCCCGGTCGGCTACCTGTTCCTGCTCTCGGACCCCGGGCGCTGGGCCGCGTTCCAGCAGCAGGCCGAGATGCAACGGGGGCTCGGACTCGAAGCGCGCACGCTCTCGCCCGGTGAGGCGCAGTCGCTGGTGCCGGAGCTGAACGTCGAGGACGTGCTGGGCGCCACCTTCTGCCCGACCGACGGGCTCGGCAACCCGCACGAGGTGACGCAGGCCTACGTGGCGCAGGCGCGCCGGCTCGGCGCGATGTTCCGCTTCTCCTGTCCGGCCAGCGGGTTCGTGATGGAGGGGAGCCGCGTCACCGGCGTGCAGACGCCCGAGGGCACGGTGAGCGCGCCGGTGGTGGTGAACGCCGCCGGACCTCACGCCGCGCAGATCGCCGCGTGGGCGAGCGTGAGCCTGCCGGTCCAGCCCATCCGACGCCACTGCTTCACCACCGAGCCCGTGCCGCTCGCGCGTGTGGACCTGCCCATGATCGTGGACATGAAGTCGGGCGTCTACATGCACCGCGAGAGCGGCGGCATGCTGCTCGGCCTCGCGAACCCCGAGGAGCCGCCGGGCTTCGATACCAGCGTCAACTGGGACCTGCTCGAGCGCGTGGTCGAGCCGGCCATCCACCGCGTGCCCGCGCTCGAGAGCGCGCAGATCTCGAATGCGTGGTCGGGCCTGTACGAGACCACGCCGGACCACAAGGCGGTCATCGGCCCGCCCGCCGCGGTGCAGGGCCTGATGCTCGCGAACGGCTTCAGCGGGCACGGGTTCATGCACGCGCCGGGCGTGGGGCAGCTGGTGAGCGAGTGGATCGTGGACGGCAGGCCGAGCCTCGACCTCTCGCCGCTGCGGCTCGAGCGCTTCGCCGAGCGCGCGGCGATGGCCGAGGCCAACGTCATCTGACCATGCCCCTGACCGCGCACCTGCTGCACCTCGGGCCGCTCGACAACAACACCTACGTGCTCACCTGCGAGGCCACCCGCGAATCCGCGGTGGTGGACGTGGGCTTCGAGCCCGAGGCCGTCATCCAGTTCGTGCGCGAGCGCGCCCTGCCGGTGCGCTACCTGCTCAACACCCACGCCCACTACGACCACGTCGCCGGCATGCGCGCGGTGCAGGAGGCGGTGGGAGGAGACTACTGGCTGCATCCCGGCGACCGGCTCCTGCTCGACCACCTGACCGAGCAGGGTGCGATGTTCGGCTTCCCGCCCGCCGCCGGCCCGTCGCCGGTGCACGATCTCGCGGACGGGCTGAGCCTGGCCCTGGGGGAGGAGACGCTCGAGGTCATCCACACTCCCGGACACTCGCCCGGGCACGTGACGTTCCGCTGGAAGGACGACCTGTGGGCGGGCGACGTGCTGTTCTCCGGCTCGATCGGGCGCACCGACCTGCCCGGCGGCTCGTTCGAGCAGCTCGCGCACTCCATCCGCGGGAAGCTCTTCCCGCTCGGTGACGGTCTGCGGGTCCATCCCGGCCACGGTCCCGCCACCACGCTCGGCCGCGAGCGGCGCGGCAACCCGTTCGTAGGCGAGCACGCGAGGTTCGCATGAGCGACCGCGACGCGAACTGGCCGGCTCGGCTCCGGCTCGATCCCACCGCCTTCGTCGCGCCGGGCGCGGTGCTGGTGGGCGAGGTCACGCTCGGAGCGCGCGCGAGCGTGTGGTTCAACACCGTGGTGCGCGGCGACACCGCCGCGGTCCGGGTGGGCGAGGAGACCAACATCCAGGACAACTCCACGGTCCACGTGGACGAAGGGATGCCCGCCGTGATCGGCGCGCGCGTCACGGTGGGGCACCGGGCGGTCGTGCACGGCTGCGTGGTCGAGGACGAGTGCCTGATCGGCATGGGAGCGGTGGTGCTCTCGGGCGCGCGCGTGGGGAAGGGCTCGCTGGTGGGCGCCGGGGCGCTGGTGCGCGAGGGGCAGGTCATCGCGCCCGGGAGCCTCGCGGTGGGCGCGCCGGCGCGCGTCACGGGCCCGGTGAGCGCGCAGCACCGCGAGGCCATCCTGCGTGGCACCGCGCACTACGTCGCGCTGTCGCGCAGCTACCTGGCGCGCGGCTTCGCGCGCCCGCACCCGGCCGCGAACGCCGACACCGGCAACACAGCGCGCGGGCGCGGCCCGATGAGCTTCCTCGAATGGGGCCAGCTCCTCGCGGTGCTGGCCGAGAGCCCGGACTGGGCCGCCGACCGGCTCGAACGGAACGCCGAGGCGGCGTGGCGGCGCGCACCCGGGCCGGGCGCGTGGAGCGCGCTCGAGGTGCTCTGCCACCTGCGCGACACCGACCGCGACGTCTTCCTGCCACGGCTCGAGCGCATGCTCACCGAGGAGCGGCCCGAGATCCCCGACGTGGACATGACCGGGTGGGAGACCGGGCGCCGCTATCGCGAGCAGGACCCGGCCGGAGTGCTCGAGGACTGGAACGTGGCGCGGCGCCGGCTGCTGGCGCGGCTCGCTCCGCTGTCGCGCGCCGACTGGGAGCGCGTCGGCTTCCATTCCATCCGCGGCCCCTACCCGCTCGCCGAGATGGTGCGCATCTGGGGCGACCACGATCTCTCGCACCGGCGCCAGATGGCCGCGGCCCTCGGGGAGTTCGCGTGATCCTCGCGCCGGCCGGGGTGGAGCCGCCGGTCCCGCGGCTGCTCGAGGCGCTGGTCTCGCGCGGGCATCGCGTGGTCTGCGACGGCGGGGCTGCGATGCGGGAGGACGATCCGGCGGTCGTCCTGTGCGCCGGCGGGACGAGCCCCGCGGCGCTCGATGCGATGCTGGCCCGCGCGCGCGGGATGGCGCAGGCGCGGGTGCTGGTGCTGAGCCGGCTCGGCGCCCACCCCGACGCGCGGGCCGCGGGGCTCGCCGCGCTGTGGGCGCTCGAGGAGCGCGCGCGCGCGCGCGGGCTGCCGGCACTCACCCTGCGGCTCGGGCCGCTGGTCGGGCCGCGGAGCCCGCTGTGGCTCCGCCTGCGCGCTCGCCCGAAGCTGCCGCACGCCGGGCGCCAGCTCCTGAACCCGGTCCGCGAGGCCGACGCGGTCGAGACCCTCGCGCGCGCGCTGGACGGGCGCGCGGAGTGGCGCGGCTGGTACGAGGTGGCCGGCCCCGACGCGTGGACCCTCGCCGAGCTGGCCGCGCTCGCGCGCGAGTCCGGGCCCGCGCTGCCGCGCGGCGCCGGGGCATGGGAGCCGCCGCTCGACGAGATGACCGATCACCGGCTGGCCGAGGCCGGGCCGTGGCTCGCGCACTTCGGCCTCACCGCGCACCCGGTCGCCGGGCTGGCGACGGAGCCGGCCGCGTGAGCGGGCGGCGCGGGACCGCGAGGAAGCGCGCGCTCCGTCGCGCGCACGGCCACGCCGCCGCGCCGGCGTCGCGACCGGCGGGCTTCGCGGTGCTCACGGTGAGCGACACGCGGCGGGGACGCGAGGATGCGAGCGGCTCCCTCATCGAGAAGCTGGCGGAGCGCGCCCGGCACCGGGTGCTGGTGCGCGCCTGGGTGGCGGACGAGCCCCGGGCGATCCGGCGCGCGGCGAAGCAGGCGCTCGCCCGCGGCGGCGTGGACGTCCTGGTGGTGACCGGGGGCACCGGCGTCGCGCCGCGCGACCGCACTCCCGAAGCCCTCGCGCCGCTGATCGGGCGCTGGCTGCCGGGCTTCGGCGAGCTGTTCCGGCTGCTGTCGGTGGATCAGGTGGGGACCGCCGCGTGGCTTTCGCGGGCCGCCGCCGGGGTCGCCGCCGGGAGGCTGGTCGTGCTGCTGCCCGGCGCGCGGGCGGCGGTGGAACTGGGGATGAAGCGGCTGCTGCTGCCGGAGCTCGGCCACGTGCTCCGCATGCTGGGACGACTCGAACCGAAGGAGTGAGGATGTCGATCAAGCCCGACCACTGGATCCGGAGGATGTGCCGGGAGCACCGCATGATCGAGCCGTTCGAGGAGAAGCAGGTCTGGAAGGGCGTCATCTCGTACGGGGTCTCGTCGTACGGGTACGACATCCGGATCGCCGACGAGTTCAAGATCTTCACCAACGTGAACTCGACCATCGTGGACCCCAAGAACATGGACCCCGGCTCCATGGTGGACTTCAAGGGCCCCGTCGCCATCATCCCGCCGAACTCGTTCGCGCTCGGTCGCACCGTCGAGTACTTCCGCATCCCGCGCAACGTGCTATGCGTGACGACCGGCAAGTCCACCTACGCGCGCTGCGGCATCATCACGAACGTCACCCCTTTCGAGCCCGAGTGGGAGGGCTTCGTGACGCTCGAGATCAGCAACACCACGCCGCTGCCCGCGAAGATCTACGCCAACGAGGGCATCGCGCAGGTGCTGTTCTTCGAGAGCGACGAGGAGTGCGAGGTGTCCTACAAGGACAAGGCCGGGAAGTACCAGGCGCAGATCGGGATCACGCTGCCGAAGCTGTAGGGGCGGAGGTCCGGCCGCGACTCGCGGGTCCCGCGGGCGGTTTGCCTTCGCCCGCGCGGCCCCTTAGACTGCGGGCGCATTTCGGCACCCTCGTTCCGATCGCAAGGAGTCCGCGCATGATCAAGCCGCTCGCCCAGGGCCTGGCTGTCACCTTCGAGAACCTGTTCAAGAAGCCGTTCACCGTCCAGTACCCGGAAGAGAGGCTGGAGATGTTCCCGCGCTTCCGCGGGCTCCACATCCTCGCCCGGCACGAGGACGGCCTCGAGCGCTGCGTGGGCTGCGAGCTGTGCGCCGTGGCCTGCCCGGCCGACGCCATCTTCGTGAAGGCCGCCGAGAACGACCCGGACGACCCGCGCTCGCACGGCGAGCGCTACGCCGAGCGCTACGAGATCAACATGCTGCGCTGCATCTTCTGCGGCATGTGCGAGGAGGCCTGCCCCGAGGACGCCATCTTCCTCGAGAAGGACTACGAGCTCTCCGACTACCGGCGCGAGGCCTTCATCTACACCAAGGACGAGCTGCTGGTGGGGCCGGAGAAGGCGGGCTACCTGCCGCAGCGCTGAGCGGGCGAGACCGCCGAGACGACCGCGAGGGCGGGCCCGAAACGGCCCGCCCTCAGGCGTCCAGGCCGAGCTGGTCGAGGAGCTTCGCGGCCAGCTTCTCCCACGACCAGGGCGCTGCCGTGGCCGGGCCGGCGGCGGCGAGCCGCTCGCGCAGCGCGCGGTCGGCGAGTGCGCGGCGGATGGCGCGCCGCAGGAAGAACGGGTGGCGCACGAGCACGACCAGCGCGTTCTCGCCGTCGCGCGCGAAATCGGTGGTCCCGCTGCGGGTGCACACCACCGCCGTCCCGCACGCCAGCGCTTCGAGCGCGGTGTTGCACCAGCCGGCCTTGCGCTCGGCCGCGACGAACAGGTGCGCGGACTGGTAGAGCGCGGCCAGCTCGTCCTGCGTCGGGTCGAGCACGAAGCGCGCGTTCGCGGGCAGCGGAGCGCCGTCGCGCGGGTCCTGGCGGTTGTGAGGTCCCAGGCTGTCGAACAGCACGACCTCGAACGCGGGCACTTCGCGGCCGAGTCCGGCGAGCGCGCGCAGGATGAGGTCGGTGCCCTTCTTCAGACGCGAGCGACGTCCGTTGACGAGCACGCGGAGCGTCGCTTCGGCGCGACGCGCCTGGTCGGGGCGGAACTGGCGCAGGCTGATGCCACCGATGCCGTCCAGCACGGGCCCGCGCGCGCGCCGCTCGAGCCGGCGCCGCATCGGCCCGGAGTTCGCGGCCAGGCGGACGCCGGGCGCCGCGAGCGCGCGGGCCACTCCCGGGTCGCCCTCGAGCACGCAGTAGTAGAGGCGGGTCCGCGCGCGGTGCGCCGCGAAGGCCTCGAAGGTGTGCGGGTCGGCGCACACCGCGAGGTCGGCCTCCGTCTCGCGCGCCGCGGCGAGCGGCGCCACCTCGCCGGCGTACGCCAGCCACGCCGGCGGGTCGCCCGCGGGGTGGTAGAGGGTCACCCGGTGACCCATCGCGGCCCAGGTGTTGCCGAGCTCGAGCAGGCGGCGCACGCCCCCGAAGACCTCGACGTGGGGAAGGAAGGTGCTGATGCGCATGCGGCCGCACGCTAGCAGAGGCGCGGCGGCGCTCCCAACCGCCGGGCGCCCGCCGGCGGCACGGGTCGTTCCGAAGCGAACCGCTTCCCGTTTCAGCCGCGGACGCCGGGCCGCGCACGGGCCTCGCGCTTCGCTTCCACCCTGGCGTGGAGTCGGTTGGACGCCAACGGGTTATTCCGGAGCCTGGCGGCTGGTACGCGACCTGCGATAGAGCGCCGTCGAATGCGATCGGCGCGCGGCCCGGACGGACCGCGGCGCGAAACCACTGGTCGTCGAAGCAGAGGAGGGAGTACCTATGACGCTCATTCGCTGGACGCCACTCACGCCGGTGCGGGATACGGTCAGCATGCAGGAGGAGATGAACCGTCTCCTCGACAGCGTGTTCAGCCGGAGCGGCGTGCGCACCCTGGGCGAGTTCCCGTTCACCCCCGAGGTGGACATCGAGGAGACGCCGGAGGAATTCGTGCTGCGCGCGGACCTGCCGGGCGTGAGCCAGAAGGACGTGAAGGTCCACCTGACGGGCGAGACCCTCACGATCCGCGGCGAGCGCAGGAGCGAGGCCACCACGAAGGAGAACAACCTGCTGCGCTGCGAGCGCGTCCACGGCGCCTTCGAGCGGTCGTTCACCCTCACCTCGCCGGTGCGGGCCGACCAGGTCAAGGCGGCGTACCGGGACGGCGTGCTCGAAGTCCTCGTGCCGAAGGCCGACCAGGCCCGGCTGAGGGAGATCGAGATCAAGGCCGGTTGATCGGGGCCGCGACGACGGACACGGACGCGCCGCGTCCGCGCCACGGCGGCGCGGGCGCGGCCCGCGTCCATCACCACGAACGAAAGGCAGGACCATGGGCAAGGTCATCGGGATCGATCTGGGGACCACCAACTCGTGTGTGGCCGTGATGGAAGGCGGCGAGCCCAAGGTCATCGCCAATGCCGAGGGCTTCCGGACCACGCCTTCGGTGGTGGCGTTCTCGAAGACCGGCGAGCGGCTCGTGGGGCTGGTGGCGCGGCGCCAGGCGGTGACCAACCCGACGAACACGGTCTACTCCATCAAGCGTTTCATGGGCCGCAAGTTCGACGAGGTCGAATCCGAGCGCAAGCTCGTGCCCTACGACGTCGTGCGTGGCCCGGGCGGCGACGCGCGCGTGCGCGCCGGCGACAAGGAGTACTCGCCGCCCGAGATCTCGGCCATGATCCTGCAGAAGATGCGCCAGACGGCCGAGGAGTACCTGGGCGAGAAGGTCACCGAGGCGGTCGTCACGGTGCCGGCGTACTTCAACGACTCGCAGCGCCAGGCCACCAAGGACGCGGGCCGCGTGGCGGGCCTCGACGTCAAGCGCATCATCAACGAGCCCACCGCGGCCGCGCTGGCCTACGGCCTCGACAAGAAGAAGGACGAGAAGATCGCGGTCTTCGACCTGGGCGGCGGCACCTACGACATCTCGATCCTCGAGATCGGCGACGGGGTGTTCGAGGTGCGCTCGACCAACGGCGACACCCATCTCGGCGGCGACGACTTCGACCAGCGCGTGATCGAGTGGCTGGCCGACGAGTTCAGGAAGCAGGAAGGCATCGACCTGCGCCGCGACCCGATGGCGCTCCAGCGCCTCAAGGAGGCGGCGGAGAAGGCGAAGTGCGAGCTCTCGGGCACGCTCGAGACCGAAGTGAACCTGCCGTTCATCACCGCCGACCAGAACGGTCCCAAGCACCTCAACATCCGGCTGACGCGCGCGAAGCTCGAGCAGCTGGTGGACGACCTGGTCGAGCGCTGCCGCGGTCCCGTGATGCGGGCGCTCGAGGACGCGGGGCTCACGCCCCGGCAGATCGACGAGGTCGTGCTGGTGGGCGGTGCCACGCGCATGCCGAAGGTGCAGGAGCTGGTGAAGCAGATTTTCGGCAAGGACCCGCACAAGGGCGTCAACCCGGACGAGGTCGTGGCGGTCGGCGCCGCGATCCAGGGCGCCGTGCTCGCGGGCGACGTGCGCGACGTGGTGCTGCTCGACGTGACGCCGCTGTCGCTCGGCATCGAGACGCTGGGCGGCGTGATGACCGCGCTCATCCCGCGCAACACCACGATCCCGACCCGGAAGAGCGAGGTGTTCTCGACCGCGTCCGACAACCAGACCTCGGTCGAAGTCCACGTGCTGCAGGGCGAGCGGCCGATGGCGGCGGGCAACAAGACCATCGGGCGCTTCCACCTGGACGGCCTCCCGCCGGCGCCGCGCGGCATGCCGCAGATCGAGGTGTCGTTCGACATCGACGCGAACGGGATCCTGCACGTGGCGGCGAAGGACCGCGCGACGGGGAAGGAGCAGAGCATCCGCATCGAGTCCTCCAGCGGGCTCGACGAGGCCGAGATCCAGAAGATGGTCAAGGACGCCGAGGTGCACGCGGGCGAGGACCGCAAGCGCAAGGAGGCCGTCGAGACCCGCAACCGCGCCGACGCGCTCGCCTACGAGATCGAGAAGAACCTCAAGGAGCACGGCGACAAGCTCGACGCCCCGCTCAAGACGCGCATTGAGGGAGAGCTTTCGCGGCTCCGCGACGCGCTCAAGGGCGAGGACTCCGCGGCCATCGGCTCGGCCACCGAGGCGCTCCAGCAGGCGTGGCACCAGGCGGCCGCGGTGCTCTACCAGGCCGCGCAGGCCTCCGGCGTGCCGCCCCGGGAGCCGGCAGGCACCCCGCCGGGAACCCCCGGCAAGAAAGACGGCAAGGAGGGCGGCGGCGCGGTGGACGCGGACTTCGAAGTGGTCAACTGAACTCGTGACCGGTCGCATCCGGGTGGCGGGAGGCGCAGCCTTCCCGCCGCCCGCGCTTCGAGCCCGGGCTGGGTCCGGGTCCGGGGCGCCGGGTTTGACGGGGCCCGTACCCGCTCCCTAGATTACCTGGCCTTGGCTTTCGCTCCACCGGACATCGCCCTCGCCGCGCTCGCTTCCGTCCCCGGGTGCGCGGCCGCGGTCCTCTACGGGACCGTCCAGCTCGTGCTCGTGGTCTACGTGTCGCATCGGTGGTTGATGCTGTGGCGCTGGTGGCGCGCGCGCCGCGACCCGCCCGGGCGTCCGGCGCCGCCGCTCGCGTGGCCGGCCGTCACCGTGCAGCTCCCGGTCTACAACGAGCGACTGGTGGTGGAGCGGCTGATCGGCGCGGCGGCCGCGCTCGACTACCCCGCGGGGCTGCTCGAGATCCAGGTTCTGGACGATTCGACCGACGACACCAGCGCCCTGGCGGCCGCGGCCGCGGCGCGCCATCGGGCGCGCGGCGTGGACATCGTGCACGTGCGCCGCGCCGGGCGCGCGGGCTTCAAGGCCGGCGCGCTCGCCGGGGGGCTGGAGCGCGCGCGCGGCGAGCTGGTCGCGGTGTTCGACGCGGACTTCGTCCCGCCGGCCGACTTCCTGCGCCGCACCGTGCCGCACTTCGCCGACCCGCGTGTCGGCATGGTCCAGGCGCGCTGGGGGCACCTGAACCGCGACCGCTCGGCGCTCACCCGCGCGCAGGCGGTGCTGCTCGACGCGCACTTCCTGCTCGAGCACGGGACGCGCTGCGGCGGCGGGCTGTTCTTCAACTTCAACGGCGCCGCGGGGGTGTGGCGCCGCGCGTGCATCGAGGACGCCGGCGGCTGGAGCCACGACACGCTCACCGAGGACCTCGACCTGAGCTACCGCGCCCAGCTCGCGGGCTGGCGCTTCATGTTCGATCCCGACGTGGTCGCGCCGGCCGAGCTACCCGACGACATGGAGGCGCTCAAGTCGCAGCAGCGCCGCTGGGCCAAGGGCTCGATCCAGGCCGCGCGCAAGCTGCTCCCGCGCCTGCTCGCGAGCCCGCTTCCGCTGCGCGTCAAGCTCGAGGGGGCGCTGCACCTGACCGTCAACGCCGCCTACCCGCTGCTCCTCGCGCTCGCGCTGCTGCCGCCGCCGGTGCTCGTCGTAGCGACGCTCGTGCCGCCGCCGCTGGCGTGGGCGCTGCAGGCCGGCACGGTGCTGCTGGGCGTGCTGCCCGCGGGGCTGTTCCTCGCGGCCGGGCAGGTTGCTTCGGGCGGGCGCGCCGCACGCATCGCACGGGACGTGGCCGCGGCGCTCGCGCTCGGGGTGGGGCTCTCGGTCAACAACGCGCGCGCCGTGTTCGAGGGGCTGGGGCCGCGGCTCGGCGAGTGGGAGCGCACGCCCAAGTCGGGCGAGCGCGACGGCGGGCCGGCGCCGACCGCGCACGCGCGCTACGCGTCCGCGCGCGCCCCGGCGGGGTGGAGCGAGATGGCGCTGGCGCTCTACTCCGCGGCGCTGCTGGCGCTCGTGCTGGGTACGCGCGACTACGGCGCGGTGCCGTTCGCGTTGCTGCTGACGGCGG